>CAMCFL010000095.1 GCA_945873715.1 Akkermansia muciniphila | reverse complement strand
GCGCCACCGGGAGGGACCGGTAGGCTTCGAGGAACTCGGGGTGCTTCTTCTGCTGTTGATAGGCCAACAGCCGCTCGACCTGCGCCGCGTGGCGGACCAACTCGGCCTGGGCTCCGGAAAGTCTGGATGCCAGCGCGGGCCCGCGCTTCCCTTCACTGAGCAGGTACAACCACCGGATGGATTCGCTCATCCATTCACCGGTTGGCAGGACGAAGACATCGGTGATCGCCACGCCTCCGGTCGCCCGCGCCTCGACCACGTAACGGCAATAGCTCGCGGAGCCGTCGGGCAGGAGCGCGCGAAACACCAGGCCACCGGCTTGATTGGTCCGGACGGCGCCCAGGAATCGGAAGTGAACCACGCCCCGGAGCGCATGCTGATAGGCGGCACCGGCACCCGCCGCGTACTGGGTGATGAACTCTCGTCGGGCCTCCTCCTCGCCCGGCAACGTCGCCAGCGCCCTTTCGGAGAGGCTGCGGAGATCCATCCGGGAAGTCACCGCCGTCACCTCGCCCTTTCGCAGGAGCACTTCCCATTCGGTGCCGAGCGCCTGCGCGGCTTCCACCGTCACGGGAGCCGCCGGGAGCAGCGGCGACTGAGCGAGCGCCGACACCCCCGTGAAAAGACACGTCAGCCACTGAATCGGCAGCCGACCGAACCAACCACTTCTCCATGCCCTCATTGAATCAGGCGCAGGATGTACGGATAGCGGTAGAAACCGCCAGACCAAGCCTGCGCTGAGGCAATGATGACGAGAATGAGATGCGCCGCCAGCAGAAGCAGGCTCAGGACTCCCGCCACCCACCACCCAATCCCGCAGGTCAGGATTCCCACGACGAATCCCGCGCCCACCAAGCCGATCTGATAGATCAGGACCGAGAGTTGGAAGTTGAGGGATTCCTTGCCGTGCTGATCCACCGATGGGTACTTCTCGCGTTGGATCACCCAGACCAGCAGAGGACCGAGGATGAACCCGACGACGGTCAGCAACCCGGTCAGCGCCATCGCGTGGGAAAGCATGTTCCAAAGTCGCGCCTCCGCCTGATCGGGACCGGTGGAGAGCGGTGAAGGTTCAGGATTGTTTTCCATGGCGCCGCAGGATGTCCGTGTCGGAGCCGGCCGAGAACTGGAATTCTGCGGCCCGGATTCGTCAGGGCGAATCCTGGGTTGGTTGTGGATGTAGGCCGCCTGCCCTCAGGCGGCGATGAGGAAACGCCCGCTGAGGGCAGCGGGCCTACAACGGACCTGGACCGTCCGGAATCACGGCACGCTCAGTCGGTAGAAACGCTCTCCAATACCGATCGCGTCCGTCACCTCCTCCTCGCCTCCGGTGCCACGGGCGGGAACGTCGACCAAGACCCGGAAGGGACCACCGGGAGCCTCGCCGACCAGCACCCGCACGGCACGCCCCGGCAACCGGGGCCAACGAAGCCGGATCCGGCCTGTTTCCTCGATCTGGGCAGACAGGTTCATCACCGATGCCGAGACGAGGGGGTGAGTCCCGGCAAGGAACTCTCCGAGGTTGTTTACCCCATCGGCATCGCGATCGTCTTCCCCCCGATCGGAGGCCGCTTCACCGACGATCAGACCGTATTGGCGCTCCCAGACATCCGGCAATCCATCGGCATCGGCATCCCCACCTGGGCCGGCCAGGGATGCGAGGTCGGGCGTCCCAGGCGAACCGCCAACGGCCGCGCTCAACCGCCACAGGGTGGCGTCGAGGGACGCCTCGCTTCGCGGGACCAGACTCCACCCACCGCCATCGGACAGGGGTTCGCTGTCGTCCAGGTAGCGGATCGAATCCACGATTTCCCCCACTGGGCCGAGCAGATCGACCGAGTCCGACGAATTGGCGAGTCGCCCCTCGAACTGGCCGGCGATCACGACACCAGCGGGGAGCGGCAGGAAGGCGTTGGTCTCCGCCACGACGAGGCAGCGTTGGCCCGGATCGAGCCGGTCCAGTCGATTGGTACCCGCGAAGCGGAACTGGACCCCCCCGGAAAGCTGCCAACCGTCCAGAAGGACGGTACTCTCGCCCGGGTTGAAGATCTCCAGAAACTCCGCCGTACCCTCGCCGGAGGGATGGAAATGGACCTCGGTAAAGCGGAGGGCCGGCCGGCTCACGACGACGACCGACGTCATGGGCCCACCCCATCGACTGTTCGGAGTGCCCGCTCTGGCAACGAGGGAATAGGCACGGGCAATCACCCGTGTGTTGGCGTCAAACTCGGGCGGCACCCCGGCGTTGTATGGAAAGGCCGAGGCGGAAATGGCACCCCCGGTGAGGCGCGGATCGGTCCCGTTGGTGGTATAAAAGACCACTACATTGTTGTTGGTGGGGGGGATGAGGGAAAGGCGAACCCTTCCCGAGAGGGGGTCCCGGACCGGGACACCGGCCCGCACCCGGGGAAGGAACCGGGTATCCATGAAATCGAGCCGGTTGGAGAGCCAGTTCTTGGAATAGACGATCTCGTTGGCGTAGGTGCCCCCCCGGTAGATGGTGCCCCACTTGATACGCTCCCGGGGCTGGGCCTGGCGGAGTTGCCCGGTCAACCGGTCCAGGCGGGCGTGGGTATTGGAGAGCGAGAGCTGGCCCAGACGAAGTTCCTGGTAGCGATCGATCCAGCGCTGGGTGAAATCGGGATCGCTGAACAGCCTTGGCCACCAATAGGCCGTGAAGGAATTGACACCCCAGGTCCGGGGGTTGGCGTCGCGTCCATCCGTGGAGCCCAGGGAACGGTCGAAATCCCAGAGGGGGCCGAAGGTCAACTTCCCCTCCCGTGGCTTGTGCAGGTAGGTGCTCAGCACCAGTGCGTCCACGTTGAAGGCAACGGTGTTCAGGAGGTGGAAGTCGATGCTTTGATCCACGTCCAGGTAATGCGCATAACCCGTGGTGGGGTTCCGATAGCTCGCCCCGTACAGGGCCGCGGCAAACTGGGAGAAGAATCGCCCCACATAGGACCGCTGGGCGACCCTCTCCGGGCGTTCGATCTCCGGTTCCTTCGGCTCGACGTACATCATGGTGACACCCGAGACGCCAAACCCGGTGTCCCCCGGATCCGGCCGATCCACCTTGAAGAGGTATCCCCCGGTCACCGCCGGTTCCAGCGCGTGCTCGGGCTCGAGCTTCTCCACATCGACCCGGTCCTTGCCGCGTTTCACCTTTTCCTCCAGGACATAGATCCCGTTATAGGAAGTCGTCTGCACCGCGCCGATCCCGGTCTGCACCAGATACACCTCCACGAAACGGGTGCGTGAAGCGTAGTAACCCAGGTCGTTTGCAAGCCCGTACATGAACGGATTATGGGTCATGATGGGGTCAAACCCATTTGGAGCGTACAGCACCCAGTCGGAGTCCTCGGGCATCCCCAGCCAGGCAAGGTCGCGGTCGAGCTCGAACTCGTCCCGGAACTCCACCTTCAGGCTCACCTTCGCCAATCCTTCGGTGCTGGAACCCCGGGACGCCAACTGAGCCCGCGCCGTCAGGGTGGGAGGATTGGTCATCGACGTGACTCCCTGGAGCGGCTCGAACAATTGAACCGTGCCCGCCACTCCCAGCGTGCTCGGGCGTCCCCGACCGTAATTGTGCAACAGCAGCACCGGCAGATCCGATCGGAACTGGGCGGCACCCACGGACAGCGGGATGTAATGGCTGCTGGAAGGAGGGCCGGGCAAGCGGCCGGGAGAAAAAGCCCGCGCGCGCAGGACCACCGCCGTGGAGAAGGTCAGGGGTGCCGTGTACACCGGCGACGTGGCCCCCGGGAGGGTGTTGTTGGTCGTGTACCGGATGACCGCATTCGGGTCCGGTGCCGCCAGACTGAGACCCACTTGGATCGTCCCCGAGTAGGTCCCCGACGGACGATCCATCGCTACACCCGGAGCAAAGGAACTTCCGGCCTGACTGTTGGCGGCACCGGGGGTGGGCTTCTCGAAGTATCCAACGACGTCCGGCGCCCCATTGGCACGGCCGAAGGAAACGTCCCGCGTCTGCGCGGGATAGCGCGGAGCGAAGGCGGACACGACCTGCCCCGAAGCATCGGTCAGCCCGAGGTATTCCCCTCCGGCATCGAGCTTGAATTGGGTGTGCAACCGTCCGGGGACGTTGGTCCGGTTCTTCTCCGAGGCATACACCAGCAGGAAGGAGCGGGCCGGCAGGACCACGTCGGGGAAGGTCCACTTGAACGGTCGATCCCGATCATCGGAGAGACCCCAGCCGAGCAATCGGACATCCCGCACCGACGGATTGTGCAACTCGATCCAATCGACGTCGTCGCCGTCCTCGTCCCGGAGGGTCCGGTCGTTGTCCGCCATGAACTCCGAGATCTGAACCGTATCTGGAGGCACCACATCGTCGACCACGTACCCCCACGCCTCGGGTTTGAATGGATTCGGGGGCGTGGAACGGTCGGTGATCCCGGCGTCCGAACGCCATTCCACCCGGACATCGGCCTGGCTGAGGGCGGGAAGGGTAAAGCTGTAGTGGTCGGGGCCCAGCGGAGTGACCGACGCCGCGGGAAGTCCGTTCACCCACAGGTCCGCGGCATCGACTCCGCGGACCGGTTCACTGAAGAGGATCTCCACCTCGGTCAGGTCCGACACCCTGGAACCCGGGGGTGGCAGGATCCGGACGGATACCGGTGGCTGCAGGTCGGGATCCGCATCCAATCCCAGGACCCAGCGCAACGGGGTGGCCGGTCCCTCGGGCAGGAGCAGGACCGAGAGCACATTCGAACCGGGACGCAGCGAGGGGAGGTCCCACCGGTCCAGCACCAGCTCCAGCGATCGCACCTCAGAACTTCCCGGCGTCGGTGCTGCGCCCGGTGACTCTTCACCGGCAGCCAGCCGATCCCGCCAGATCTCCACTCCGTTCAACCACAGCGCCGCGCCCCCGGCCACCGATCCACTGAACCGATAGGACGAGTACTGATCGGGATTGGGGAGCACCCAGGTCGTCCGCGCCAGCCAAGCGCCGGCGTGGTTCGGCAAAGACGTCCCACTTCCATCAAGGGCCCGACGGAACGGTGCGGGATCCTGCGCCCATCCGGTCGCCCATCCGTCATACTCCAGTTCCCGCCAGATTCCGGGAGCTGCCGGATCCGGTTCGACATCGGTGAACTGCCAATGCCACAGGGCGGTCCCGGGCAGCAACACCGCGCCTTGCGTGGCACGAGCCCCCAATCCCAACCACAGCAGCAACAGTGCGAGAATACGCATGGAAGATCCCGCATCCTGCCCCGCTCCCGATCAAAAGGGAACGGACTTCACGTCGTTCCGGAGGGACGAGTTCCACGAGTCCCAGATCACGGACTCGCGGAGCTCGTCCCGAAGCTGGGTGCATCTTGAGTTGGTTGTCACCGTTGTAGGCCCGCTGCCCTCAGCGGGCGCTTTCACATCGCCGCCTGAGGGCAGGCGGCCTACCTCCATGACAAACTCACGATGCACCCTCCGAAGCTCGTCCCATCGGCAGCGGATTTGACGTCGGACCGTGCCGGCGGCAATGGTCCCGGCCATGAAACTGACCTGGAAAGACCACGAGGAGATTGCCTGGGCCCTGATGGACGCATTCCCCGATCAGGACCCGCTCCGCCTCAGCTTCCCCAAGCTTCACAAGATGGTCTGTGAGCTCGAAGGGTTCGCTGACAAGCCCGAGGCCTCCAACGAGAAGGTCCTCGAGAACATCCAGATGGCTTGGTACGAGGAAAAGCAGTGACCCCTTCCCGCTACGGCAACCTCAGGCGATAGACCCGTTCGTCGCGGGTTGGCAAGAGGACGAGGCGACGTCCGGTGGGCGTGTTTTCCGGAGTTCCAAGGGTCGTCTGCCACGGGCCGGTCACGCCCGGGGCTTCCTCGATGATCAACCCCGCCGGGGTGGACGGCCAACGCAGTTCCACCGAGCCATCGACCAACCGCACCACCTCCACGGTCGGCCGGACCGGCCGAAGGGTCAGGACGGTGCGGTTGTCACCCAGGTTCAGGTCCGGCGTGTCCGAATCGGCCTGAGCCGTGACGGTGACCGTGGCCGTCGAGTTGACCCGCAACCGCAGGTTGGCGACCAGCGAAGCATTCCGGGCAAGGGTACCCGGTGAAAAGACCACGGTCGTCCCGAACACATCGAACACGCCCTGGCTGGCTTCCGCTTCCATCAGGGTGGCACCTGGAAAGCCGACACTCAGAACGGCGCCTGCGGAGTTGAGCGGGCCGCGGTTCTCCACCTGGAGGGTCACCGCCACTTCCTCCCCGACCACCGGCGCGGTCGGCAGGGCTTGCCCGGTCACGACCAGATCCGCCGTGGATCCCACCAGAAAATCGGTCTGACTGAGCGCCGTTCCAAGCGGCGTGACCACCGACACCTTGCCCGAGGTGGCTCCAGCGGGAACCGACGTCAGGATGCTGGCATCGCTCTCGATGGTGAAGGTGCCCGCAGCAATGCCGTTGAACCGCACCTGCGTTGCCGTCCCCAGGTTGTCGCCGGTGATGCGCACCGTGGTGCCCGCCGCTCCCGAACCGGGAGCGAAACCCAGGATCAGGGGATTCGGCTGGGTCACCACGAACGACACCCCGCTCGCCCCTTCCCCTCCGGGGTTCGTTACCCGCACCACCCCCGTCACCGCTCCAAGCGGAACCGTGACGGAGATCCGGTTGGAGGCCGTGACGGCAAACACAGCGTCGATGCCGCTCTCGAACCGCACGCGCGACACATTGGTGAAATTGGAGCCCTGAAGCACGATGCTGACTCCCGGTTTCGCCTGGGCTGGGGTGAAGCCAGTGACCGTCGGCGCCACGAAGAACGGCGCGGACGTTTCATTGGTCCCGTTCGCCGTCGTCAGGGTGATCGGTCCAGCGAAGCCGCCCGCCGGCACCACGGCGGTGACCCGTGCCGGGGAGACATTGGTGAACCGCGCAGCCGCAACACCCCCGAACCAGACGCCGGTCGATCCGGACAACCCATCGCCATCCAGCGTCACCACGGCACCCGGCGCACCGCCGATGGGCGTGAAGGAGTTGATCCGGGGCAGCAGGAGCATCGAGGAAGCGGTGAGGAACGAACCCCCCGGCGAAACCAGGGTCAGCGGGACCGACTGGGTCAACGGCGGAACCGTCACGGTCACGTTGGTGGCGGTGACCTGATTCGGAATGACGCTGACCGCTCCAAAGCGCACCTCGGTCGTCCCCAGCAGGCTCACCCCGCGAAGGGTGATCGTGTCGCCCACCCTCGCCCTCGCGGGTTCAAACCCACTGACGAGCGGTTGCAGGAAGAATCTTCCGGCCGCGATGACGTCCCCCGCCGGGTTGACGACCGCCGGTGAACCCGACACCGCCGACGCCGGAACCTTCACCTGCATGCTGGTCATCGAGACAAACTCGGCCTGCGCCTGCACGTAGCCGCCCAGACTCGAAGGAAAGTAAACGGCCGAGGTGAAGCTGGGATCGGACGGGTCGACAAAGTTCTCGCCAGTGAACAGGACCGAATTGCCGGGCGCACCCCGCAACGCATCGGCCGGAGAATTGGGCGCCGGAATGTTCCGGGCAAATCCGGTGATGCGCGGCGACACCTGGAAGTTGAAGTCGGTCGAGAAGAACTCGCCGAAGCCATCCGAGAGCGAAAGGGGCCCGATGGTGGCCCCCGCCGGCACGAGGGCGACCAGGCGCGTTGAGCCGGGGAAGAAGGTGGCCGGAGACAGGTTGAATCGGACCTGGGTCACCACCGACAAGCCGCTGCCAAGGATCTCCACCTGGTCGCCGGGGCGGACCCGGATCTGGTCGATCCCGGTCGCCGGCGGATTGATCCGGCGGATGGTGAAGTTCTGGGCCTGGGTGGGGAACGAAAAAAGGGCTCCCAACAACACTGGGAGCCACCAATCCCGCAGGGCGCGGGCGAGTAGACGATTCATGCGTGATCCATCCTGAAAGTGGGCAAATGCAATCAAGCGGCCGAGGTCGCCCCTGTCAAAACTGGTTTTCATTCCGGGGCTGTTCCCGCTCCGCCCTTCTTCCGCGCCACCGGTCGTCCAAAACATTGCTCCAGGAAACGGGCGATGTACTGCACCTCGGCCCGTCCGGCGATGGTGTGTTCCTTCTCGAATTCCTGCCAGGCGAGGTCAAAGCCTGCCTCCTGCAACCGCTTGGCCTGAGGCCGGACGTGTTCGATCCCCAGCAGCGGATCGGCAGTGCCATGGGTCATGAGTACCGGGACCGTCCGGGCGTGCGACGGTGCACCCTCCACCAAGGCCTCCGGTTCATGCACCCAACCGCTGATGCCCACCAACCCGGCCAGCGGTGCGCGATAACGCAAGCCCGCCTCGAGGGTCATCACGCAGCCCTGCGAGAAGCCCAGAACCGCGATCTCCTGTGATTCCAGGCCCGCCGCCACTTCCGCCTCGATCAACTGCCAGAGCAACCCCTGCGAACGCTCAATCGCCGGTGCATCCACCGGAGGCAAAGTTCCGTCCACCCGGCCATCCATGGGAAACCGGATCCCAAACCAACTGCGTCCGTTGAAGTATTCATCCGGCGCATTCACCAGGAGATAGTTCATCCACGGCAGGTGAAGTTCCTGCGGCAACCACTCCCAGCCTTGGCTCGAATCACCCAATCCATGCAGGACGATCAACAGGGGCCTTGCCCCCTTCTCCTGCGTCTCCACCCGTGTTCCCGTCAACATGCTGACCAGCATGCGCCAACCCTGATCCCGAGGGAACTCCCCGCTCACTTCACCTTCTCCACTTCTCCCTCCATCCCCACCCGGATCTCCTTCGCTCCCTCCGGCACTTCCACCTCCACCTCCCGTCCCCCGGGCCATCTCACCTTCAACCTCCCTCCTTCCTCTGGCCGCGCCATCACTCCCACCGCGCTGTCCTGCGACCAGTACCCGCTCCCAGCGTGAATCTCCCTCGCCGCTCCC
>CAMCFL010000094.1 GCA_945873715.1 Akkermansia muciniphila | reverse complement strand
TCCCGGTGATTCGCCAAACCCCAGGTAATCCGCCAGGACCGAAACATAGCCGGTCGTGGCGAGGATCACTCCGAGCAACCCCTCGGTGCTGGTCCCGGAACTGGGTGCCTCCGAGTCGAGGGTGATCGTGCCGTGTTGGTAGGCCAGCAGCGGCCAACTCTTCCCGGGCTGTTTCGGGATCGCCAATGCCGCCGATGCCCGGAGAGGAAGCCCCCACGGATCCACCGTCTCGTACACCACCCGGTACACTTCCACTTCATACTGCGGGGTCACGGGCACCCCACCAAAAGCGAAGAGAAATGCCAGATTGGCCGTGCTGTAGGTGGCGATCTTCTCGGTGGAGATCATCCGCCCACGGGCCACCTCGGGCGGGCTCGCGAACACCCGGTACACCCGTCCCGCCGCGACGGCCTGACGCTCGTCCAACCAGGTCCGCGCCAAGAGGTGCTCCCCCCCGGGGACCACCACCCACGGACCCTCGATGCCCCCTGACTCCTCGAGCCGAAAACTCCACCCGACACCCGGAACGTCCCACTGAAGCTTGAGCCGACCGGCTTCGAGCGTCGGCACCGCCAGTTGCAACCGGGACGGAAGCCCGTCCGCGAAAGCGGCCGCATGGCCCGCGAAACAGCACGTGACCACCATCCTGACCCAACGCATCCATTTTCTCCAACCCATGGGCGGACTCTATCGGCCGGGGGGACCGCCGCAACCGTGGGAATCCGGGCACTTGAAACTTGGCTCGCGGCACTTCCGGCCTACCGTCACCGCTCATGTCGAAAGTCAGAACCGTTCAGGCCACGCCCGGGGCTGCCCCTGGGTGCATCCGCCTGCGGGGCGTACGGCAGAACAACCTCAAGAACTTCGACCTCGACCTTCCGACCGGGCGACTGGTGGTGATCACCGGACTCAGCGGTTCGGGAAAGAGCTCACTCGCCTTCGACACCCTCTACGCGGAAGGCCAGCGGCGTTACATCGAGACGTTCTCCCCCTACGCACGCCAGTTCTTCGATCGGATGGACAAGCCCGCTGTCGATCGGATCGAGAATATCCCGCCGGCAATCGCCATCGAACAGCGGAACGCGGTCCGCACCACCCGCTCGACGGTAGGGACGATGACGGAGGTCTGCGAACACATGAAGGGCCTCTGGGCCCAACTGGCACGACTGCACTGTCGACGATGTCAGCATCCGGTCCAACGCGAGTCCCCACAGTGGATCTGGAACCTCGTCACGCCCGGGGGCCCGGCCGCTCCGGGGAACTCCGTGAATCCAGGCGCCCGGCCGCACCGGACGGAAGCCGTGATGGCCGATTCGGCCACTCCCTATCGCTCAGCCGATCCGGCTGCCGAATGGCTGATCACCTTCGACCTGCCGTTGTCCGGGAAGCTGGAACTGTCCGAGCAACTGGACCTGCTCCAGAAACAGGGGTTCCGCCGAATGCTGATCGACGCGGCGGTCGTCCGGATCGAAGACCTGCCGACTCGCTTCGCCTCCGCTTCCGGTCGTGTTGCGCCGACGGAGCCTTCCCTGCTGACGGTCGTCGTGGATCGGCTTCGTCCGACCCCGGAGAATCGCGCCCGTTTCGTCGAGGCGTGCGAGCAGGCATACCACTTTGGCCGAGGTCGACTCGCGCTCCGCAGCATCGACGGAAGCCGCCGCCGTCCGTTCAGCGCGGGCCTCCACTGCGCGACCTGCGACATCGAGTACGGCGAACCCACCCCGGCCCTGTTCAGCTTCAATCATCCGGTGGGAGCCTGTCCCACCTGCAAGGGCTTCGGCCGGGTCATTGGCATTGATGCCGACCTGGCCCTGCCCGACCGGTCAAAGACCCTGGCTGAAGGAGTCGTCCGACCCTGGCAGACGGGGACCAGCGCGGAGTGCCAGGCCGACCTCATGAAGGCGGCGAAGAGGCATCGGGTTCCCGTGTCGCTCCCCTTCCGTGAACTCACCCCGGAACACCAGCGGTGGGTCATGGAAGGCGAGGCCGGCTACGATTCCACCGATCCGGAACGATCCTGGCCAAAGTTTTGGTACGGGGTTCAGGGCTACTTTCGCTGGCTTGAAGGCAAGGCTTACAAGATGCACGTCCGGGTGCTGCTCTCCCGCTACCGGAGCTACCGGACGTGCCCCGATTGCGCCGGGCGCCGCTTCAATCCCGATTCGCTGCTCCACCGACTCCCGATCCCGACCGGCGCGATCGGCAGTCGGGTGGCACCCGATCTGACCTTGGCCGAGTTCTATGCCCTTCCGCTCTCGGACGCGACCGCGCTGGTCGCGGCTCTGGCCGCCCATCATCATCCTGCCCGCCATGAACCCCTCGGAATCCTGTTCGAGGAACTGCTGGCTCGATTGGGGTTCCTCGTCGAAGTCGGGCTGGGATACCTGACCCTGGATCGTCCCACGCGAACGCTCTCAGGCGGCGAGACCGAGCGGGTCAACCTGACCACCTGCCTCGGTTCCCGACTGGTCAATACGCTCTACGTCCTCGATGAACCCTCGGTTGGGCTTCATCCCCGGGACACCGATCGCCTGATCGGGATCCTTCATCGTCTCCGCGACCTCGGAAACACCGTGGTCGTCGTGGAGCACGAATCCGCGGTCATGCGCGCCGCCGACCAGATCGTCGATCTCGGACCCGGCCATGGCGAAACGGGCGGCCACATCGTTTTTCAAGGCCCGCCCTCCAACCTGGCAAAGGCCAAGGGATCTCTGACGGCCGATTACCTGACCGGACGCAGATCCATCGCCATCCCCCCGCGCCGTCCGGTCGAACCTGGCAGTGCTTCTTCTCCGACCCTCCGGCTTCGTTACGTCACACGGCACAATCTGACCGACCTCGCCGTTGACCTGCCGCTCGGTCGACTGGTGGCCATTACCGGAGTCAGTGGATCGGGTAAGACGACCCTGGTTCGTGAAGTCCTCCTTCCGTTGCTGGAAGCAAAGCTCTCCACCGAAGAACTGGGCGACCCATCCGAGCCCACCGACCCATCCGATCCAACCGACCTTCCGGCGACGCCGTCCGCCGAACTGACCGGGGCCGAGCCACTCGGGAGCGTCGTTCTGGTGGATCAATCGTCCCTGGGTCGCACCCCACGATCAAACCCCGCCGTGTACATCGGTGCCTTTGAAGAGATTCGTGAAGTCTTCGCCGCCTCCGACGCGGCGCGCGAACGCGGACTGAATTCCAGCGCCTTCAGTTTCAATTCGGCCATCGGTCAGTGCGAAAGTTGCCGTGGTGCCGGATTCGAGAAGATCGAGATGCAGTTCCTCTCGGATGTCTTCATCCGTTGCTCCGTCTGCGACGGGCGGCGTTACCGGCCACATATCCTGGAGGTGAAACTCGACGGACCCAAGGGAGTGTCGTGGTCGATCGGCGATTTGCTGGAAGCCCCCGTCGAGGACGCAGTCCAGTTCCTCCGTGCCTTTCCCAAGTCCAAGGCCGCCCGACGGGCCGCCGGCAGCCTGCAATTGCTCGTTGATGTCGGACTCGGCTACCTGCGCTGCGGACAACCGATCAACACGCTGAGCGGAGGAGAAAGCCAACGGCTCAAGCTGGTCTCCCACCTCGCCAGTTGGGCCGCCGCCGACAGCAAGCGCACGACCGCGGGAAAGCCCACCCTGTTCCTCTTCGACGAACCCACCACCGGGCTTCACTTCGAGGATATCCGGATCCTGCTTCTCGTCTTCCAGCGGATGGTCGACCAGGGACATTCGGTGGTGGTCGTGGAGCACAACCTCGACGTCATCCGACAGGCCGATTGGGTGATCGACCTAGGGCCCGACGCCGGAACGGAGGGCGGACAGGTCGTTGTCACCGGGACGCCCGAAGCCGTCGCCGCCCACCCTACCAGTCACACGGGAAAACACCTGCGCGAATGAAGCCTTCCCTGCCGACACCCAGCCCGATATGCCCATCGGCATCGCCTTCGTGGATGCCGCCGGCCAACCCGGCTGGATCGGCAACGACCCCACGCTGAAGCTCCACGCGCCCGCCATCCGAGGATGCCTCCCGCGCCTCTCCGGTCTGTGACTCACCGTGCGGGCTCGGCCTGCGCCCTCCGCAGCAGCTCCCTCGCCGCCGCGAGTCCCATCGCGTCCACGTCATCACCCATCGGGAAATTCTCCGTTCCCGGATAAACCACGATCTTCCGCTCCGGCTGAAGCGCCTTGCAGCCTTAATGGAAACCCGGGGTCAACACCGGCGCGACGCTCCGTTTGAACTCAACCGCCCATCGCCGGCCCAGCGTCAGTTCCAGCACGATCTCCGCGCCAGCACTGGTGCGGTAGAAATACGCACCGCTCCCAGCCGGAGCCGCTGCGAGCAAGGCTTCGATGGCCCAAGCAATCCGGTTGCCGGATGCCGGGCCAAAAAGCCCATCAGGTGGCCAGTCAGTTCACGGGATATCATCCATGCAATTCTTCCATGTCGTGAAACATTTCCAATGTTGCTGTGCAGCAGTCCCCAGTGGAACCGCTTCGCCTCAATCCCCTCCCGCATCCAATCGGAACTGCTCCGTCAATCCCTCCCACCCCGCCCTCATCCGCCCCGAAGAGATACATCCCAGGCCTGCTGGCCAAGCCGGATCAGGATCGCTCTGCACGCTCCAGCCTGGGTGCAACCCACCCGCCCTACGGCCAAAGGAATCCCGGGTGCTTCGACTTCAACATCGCCCGGAGCTTGGGATACTCGACCTTGCGCCACGCCGGCCAGTCCCGGGTCGAGGCCAGTCGTTTGCCGATCGGATCCTGGATCCAGATCCGGATCGGCACACGTCCCTCGGCGATGTGCGGATGCTCCTGGATCGGCAGGCAGTCCAGCAGCTTGACCTGAACCTCGGGGACCGGAGCAGCCTCTGGATTCTCGCGGTCCACCGCGTAGGTCATCTTCCACTTCTTGCCGTCGGGTGCCGGCACCTGCAGCGGGGCCAACTCCTCGACGAACGCCTGTTGATCCCTGGACAACACGCCGCGGAAGGCGGGCAGCAGGTTCATTGACTGCGCTTCACGCCCAAGGGTCAACCCGCGGAACGCCGTCTCCAGGGCCCGACGCGTTCCGTCGGTCCGCATGGAAGGCAACTCCAGTTCCGGCACTGACGCCCGCAGACATTCCACCCGACCGATCCATTGCTGCACGGCGTGGTCTAGATTGGGCAGGTCCAGCCAACCCCGGGCAAACGCGTCCGCCAGACACTGGCCGGACGCCACTGGATCGACCTCGCGCCGGTGTTGTTGATCGACGACCAGATCGAGGAACCGGATGAGGTCGATCGCCGCGACGCGCTTGTGGGTTCGGTCGTACTGATGTTCCAACTGGGAGCTGAAGTGCTGTGGAAACATCTCGCGCAACCACTCCGGTTTCACGGCGGTACACTGCGACAGGAGGGTCAGCTTGCCGCCCCGACTGCTGACTTCGCGGACCGAGGCCGCCACCAGCATCCTTGCCTCCTGGACGACGCTTTCGCGCACCAGCGTGCCCGTGCGGCCTTCGGTCATCTCGCAATCGAGGGTGCCCAGATTCTTGCGGAGGCAAAGTTGATCAATGAACCCCGCCACCAGACAACGCTCCAGGGCGTCCGGATTCGATTCCACGGCACCGTCGTCGTTCCCGGCGACCAACCCTTCCCGGCGGGCCAGTTGAAGGATCTGGCGGTAGGTATCCTCGACCTGACGCGCCGTCTGCCCGTGAATCGCGTTCCGACGGCATGCCTCCACCGAGAATCCGTTGCTCCGCGCAAACTGATGCGCCCGCAGCAACGTGTGGAAATCGCTCGTTCCGCCGCCTTCGAACCCTTCCCGACGATCCTGGAGATGTCCCTCGTCGCGGCCGATCCGGACCAGCAGGTCGCGACCGCTGACCAATGCCGCGCACATCGCCGCTGCGGGAACGCATCCCCGTGTTCCTGCTTCCACCAGCATCCGACCAAACCGCGGATGCATGGGCATCCGCAGCATCCGACGTCCGATCTCAGTCAACTGCCCATGTCCGGCCTCGCCCGCTTCCAGAGCTCCAAGCGTCACCAGCAATCGTTCCGCCCGTTCCACGGCTTCCTGGTCGGGCTGATCGAGCCAGTCGAACTCCACCGCGCGCTGCACCCCCAGCGAATGCAGGAGCAGCACGACCTCGGCGAGGTCGGCGCGTTGGATTTCGGGCGTGTTGCGGGCCGGCCGGTTCAGATGCCCGCTTTCGGTCCAGAGCCGCCAACAGGTCCCGGGCGCGGTGCGACCCGCCCGACCGGAGCGCTGGTCGGCCGAGGCTCGGCTGATCTCTTCTACCAACAAGGTCTGGATTCCGCGCTCGGCGTCGTATCGGGCCACCCGCGCCAAGCCGGCATCCACCACATGACGCACCCCATCGATGGTGACGCTGGTCTCGGCGACGTTGGTACTGACGACGATCTTGCGTCGGTCGCTGGGCTGAAAGGCCCGGTCCTGTTCCTCCGGAGGAAGGTCGCCGTGAAGGGCCATCAGGTTCACCTTCTCGCCCAGGCGCGCCCCCCCCAGTTCCCGGATCGTCGTCTGGATCTCGCCCTTGCCGGGCATGAACACCAGAATGTCCCCGTCCCATCCATTCGAGACAATCTTCTCGACCGCCGATACCGCCTTCTCCCACTCGGGCCGGGAATCGTTGTAGTCGGCCCATCGGACTTCCACCGGGAAGGTCCTGCCCTCCGAGGTCAGGACGGGCACACCAACGCCCAGATACCGCGCCACGGGTTCTGCCTCCAGGGTGGCCGACATGACGACGATCCCAAGATCCGGCCGGGACGTCCGGCGCAACTCCTTCACCAGGGCCAGCGCGACATCGCTGAGAAGATTGCGCTCATGGAATTCGTCGAACACCACCACCCCGATGTCCGCCAGCGTCCGGTCATCCTGCATCCATCGCAGCAGGATGCCCTCGGTCACGAAGCAGAGCTTTGTCTCCCGGGCGATGTGATCCTCGAACCGGACCTGATAACCCACTTCGCCGCCGAGCTTCCCCCCGCGTTCCCAGGCAACGCGGGAAGCGACGGTCCGGGCGGCCACCCGACGAGGCTGGAGAACGACGATGCGCTTCCCGCGGGCGACTCCGGCGTCGAGCAGCATCTGGGGAACCTGGGTGGTCTTGCCCGAGCCAGTGGCCGCGACCAGGACCAGATTCCCGTGGTGCCGGAGGGATTCCACGATCGGCTCGTGCAGGGCCCATACCGGGAGTTGCCTGGGGTCCATCTCAGGCTCAGCGGGCGCGGATGAGCAGCAGCGTCAGGACGATGGCCGAAGCCACGATCATCGGGATGGCCGGCATGGGTTTCCGACTCTTCACATAGCGGAAGAGGAACAGGATCCCGATGAATCCGATCTCCACCCAGGCCACCTGGATGGGCAGGTGACCGAGGGCCACCGCCGCCAGGGGAATCGCCAGGAGGACCGAGGCGATGAGGGAGACCTTGGATCCGGCCTTGATCAGGCCCATCAGGCCGCCCGCGACGAGAAGCGCGATGTAAACCCAGAGGATGTTGGTGGAATTCATGAATGACGTGCCGACAGGGGATCAATCGCGGATGAGTTTGAGGGCGGCCTCGGCCATCTTGGGTCCGGTCAGACCGTGCAGGACGTAGAGTTCCTCGGCCATGTAGGCGGACTGCCCGAACTCACCGGGGATCCCCAGGGATGCGGCGCGATGGGCAATGCCAGCCGTGGAAAGCGCGTGGGAAACCTGCGCACCCATCCCGCAGATCAACTGGTGATCCTCGATGGTCACCAGGCGTCCTCCGCACTTCTTGACGGCGGCACCGATCGTTTCGACGTCCACCAGGTTGACGAACGGATTGTTGATCACCGTGGCCGAGAATCCCTGGACCGCGAGGAGCTTCGCCGCCTCCAGCGCCTTGTTGAACAGCACGCCAGAACCCACCAGGACGACGTCCGAACCTTCCTGGATCACCTGGGCCTTGCCCCAGGCGTACTTCGATCCGTCCACCCAGCGCACCGGATAGTTCTCGCGACCGACGAAGAAGAGGACCGACTCGCCGTCCCGCCCCGCGGTGCGTTCATCCGCAATGCGACGGATCGCCTGATACATGAAGGCCTCGGCTTCCTCCGCACAACTCGGAGCCACCACCACGGTGTGGGGAATTGCGCTGACAGCAGCGAAATAGGTCGTCGCCTGATGGGAGGCACCGTCGGCCGCGTCCTGAAAGCCCACATGGGAGAACATGGCGATGACCGGTGCCTGCGACAGGGCCGCCATCGTCAACGGCAGGTTGCCCTTGGTGACACCGAACTGACCAAAGGTGTCCACGATGGGAATGAACCCCACCTTGGAAAGTCCCGCCGCAACCGAGATCATGTTGGACTCGGCAATGCCCACTTCGATGAACCGGCCCGTGGCCTTCTGGAAGGTGCTGATACCCGTCGATCCCTGCACATCCGACGAAACCGAGTAAACCGGGAGGCCTTCCATGGCGGCCTTGATGGCCCCCGCTGCCAGTCCGGCCTGGACCTTGTCCTTCTTGATGGCCGGAGCGGACGGGACCGGATTCGCGGCGGCAGCCGCAGCCTTGGCCTTCTTGGCTGCCTCCTTCTGTTCCCAGTCGGAGCGCAGGGCCTGTGCCCAGCTCTTGAACTCGGCCGGGGTCTGGCCGGAGAAGATTTCATCGACGAACTCGACGATCTTCTCGCCGTTTGCGAGCGGGAAACCATGGCCGCCGGCGGCGTTCTCCATGGTGGATTTCACTCCGTAGCCCTTGATGGTCTTCACCCAGAGGCACACCGGCCGGGTGGAGTTGACCTTCGTGTCCGCCACGGCTTTCTCCAATGCCAGATAGACGCCCTGGAGGTCGTGGCCCTGCTCCACCTTGCGCACGTCCCACCCGAGATCGTCCAATGCCTCGAACGACGGCTGCATCGAAAAGGAGTCCTGGGTGATGCGGCCGGAAAGCTTG
>CAMCFL010000093.1 GCA_945873715.1 Akkermansia muciniphila | reverse complement strand
GGCGAAGGTCCCCTGCCCGGCACCAAGGACATCGACCAGACGCCGCGTCCAGAGCAACTGATGCGACAGCGCCGCCGCCCCGCTCAGGAAGAGGAGTCCGGCAGCCATGGGACGGAGCGTGAAACCACGCCGGAAAACAGGTTTGAGAGCGGAAAGGGACATGGATCGGAACCGGACCGCGGACAACGGATGGGAAGGGACGACCTCCCAGGAATCGAGACACCCCGTGCGATCACGAGGCGCGGGATGTTCCGGCAGGAAAAGATCAGGACGCCGGGAAGGCGACGGCATCGCCCAGCCCGGAAGACCCCGAGGGCAGGCCCGTGACGGGCCAGCCAGGTCGGGGTGCCTGATCCGGCGCGCCTGGGCGGCGGCGGCAGGGGAATCGAACGATCCTCCTTGAGGATCACGGGATCCAGAATCTGCGCACGGCGGATGGCGGGGACGGGAGGCACGCTGACCTCATCACCGGTCAGGGCCACTTCCAGCTTGGTGACCTTGAAGGCGATGGAAGGCTTCTTCTCCGCTGCACGCCCCGCCGTCACCACCTTGCAGACCGCACAGGGATGCTGCCCGTCAAAGGTCGTCCGGACCGCTTCGGTCCAGTTGCTGGACTGGGAGCGGGTCACGAGCATCGAGGCCCATCCGACCGATTGCAGGGCAAACCAGAGCACGCCCAAGAAGAGGACGAGCAAGGTCGCGGCGATCGATGACGTGAACCGTTTCAGCACCGCGATCACGCCGGCCGGAGGGTGGTGGGTCAACCCTCGTCCTGGGTGACGGGCTCCGCGAGTCCGTGACCGTCCTCCGCCCGCTCAGAATCAGCCTCGTGACCCCGTCTCCTACGGGCAGGTGTCGACGTGAGGAGACTCTGACTTCCATCCGACCGTACCCCGGCCCACGCGCGTCCCCTGCCAGACCAGAATGAGCCTCGTGACCTCGTCTCCTACGAGTAGGCACCGGCGAGCCGCCGGTGCCCCCGATCTTGAGGGGCGGACTCATGGAACTCGTCCCTCCGACTCCCCTCCGGTTCCACCTTGAATCTTGAAACTGAAATCTCTCCCCCGCCCGGAATCAGCGCTTGCGGCGGCCGGCCGCCCGAACGCCGGCGCGCCCACCGGAACGTCCGCCGAGGCGAACCTTCGAACTGGAGGACTTTGCCGGAGCTGCCGGGCCTCTGGCGGGTGCGTGCGGGCGGGTTGGCGGGGCGGTCTTGCGACGCCCGGCACCATCCCGGGGTGCCTTGCCGCGAGGCACCCCCTCGCGGATGCCAGCGGCGTCGCGCGACACGGGATTCCGACTGCGGGTGGGAGCCTCCACGCGGGAACCCTTGCCGCGAACCGAGGGCGGACTTCCTGCGCGGACGCGTCGGGCGCTGGGTCCGGCGACCTTGCCGGGTGACGGGGCTTCGTAGCCGATCTTGCGACGGGCGGCCGCGCCGATCGGGCTTTCGAGATCCTTCGGAGTGCCGGGAAGCGGTTTGGTCGCCTTCACCAATGTGCCGCTGCCCCGCGGGGAGGCGCTTCCCAGGACCTTGCCATGGCGAACCTCGCGGTTGGCGGCGAAGGGGCGGTGACGCCGGTTGCGCACCGGGTCAATCGTGCGCGGCCGGGGCCGGGCCTGGATGATGACCGGGCAACCCTCGTAGCCGAACGCCTTGCGCAGTTGGTCCCCGAGGTATTTCTCGTACTGGGGACTGAAGAGTTCGTCGCGATTGACGTAGAGCCGGAAGATCGCGGGTGCCTGGCCCACCTGGGTGGCGTAATAGAATTTGAGGCGATGCCCCTGCTTGCTGACCGGCTGACGACGTTCGATGGCGTCGTGCAAGGTCCGGTTCACGATGCCGGTGGGCACGGCCTGACGCAGCTGGGCACCGACATAGCGGACGGCCTCCAGCAGGCGATCCAACTGAAAACCCTCCGTGGCCGAGGTGAAGATCACCGGGGCGTAATCGAGGAAGAACAGCCGTTCCTGCACCCATTGGCCGAAGTCGGAAAGGGTGGTCAGACGCTTGCGACGGTCATCGCGGTCGCGGGACTTTTCGAGGCGCGCCTCGATCTCCGCCTCCCGGGCCTTCCGCACGGGTTCGGCGACCAGATCCCATTTGTTCACCACCACGATGCAGGCGCAGCGATTCTCGACGATGATGTCGGCGATCTTCTTGTCCTGCTCGGTGATGCCTTCCTCGGCGTCGATCACCAGGACGGCGATGTCCGCCTTGGCGATGGCGCCCTTGGTCCGTTCCACGCTGAAATACTCGATTGAATCATCGATCCGCCGGGCTTTCCGCACGCCGGCGGTATCGATCAGCATGTACTTCTCGCGCACGCCCTCGGTATCGACCTCGAACGGAACGTCCACGGCGTCGCGGGTGGTGCCGGGAATCGGGCTGACGATGACGCGGTTCGAACCCGTGACGGCATTGATGATCGAGGACTTGCCCACGTTGGGCCGTCCGACGATGGCGATGCGGACCGGCCCGGTCAGGACCTTCTTCCAGCGTTGGTCCTTGGCTTTGGGTCCCGGCTTGGCGGGCTCGGTCGGATCCGTCGGATCCGTCGGATCAGACGGATCTTTTGGGAGGGGGGCAGCGACGGGGACGTGCGGCGGGAGATGCTGACAGGCCTCCTCCATCAGGTCCTCGATGCCGGATCCGTGGATGGCGGTGATGGGAAAGATCCGGTCGAAGCCCAATCGGGCGAACTCGGCCACGCCGGGGCTGGCGCGTTCGGTGTCGACCTTGTTGACGGCGACGATGACGGGCTTGTTGGTGGATCGGAGTTTGCTGGCCACCTCGGCGTCCAGCGGGACGATTCCCTCCTGCACGTTGACGACCAGGATGATCACCGAGGCCGCTTCCAGGGCCAGTTCCACCTGGTCAAGCATCGCGGCCACGATGACGTCCACCGCCTTTTCACGACGCATCAGGCCGATGCCACCGGTGTCGATCAAGGTGAAGGGACGCCCGTGCCATTCCGCCTCGGCGGTGACACGATCACGCGTCACGCCCGGTTGGTCGTGCACGATGGCGATGCGCTTTCGCGCAATGCGATTGAAGAGGGCTGATTTGCCGACATTGGGCCGGCCGACGATGGCGATGACGCCTGACATGGGGGGCATCATGGGGCTGCGGGGGGTCCGGGACAATCCTCGCTTCAATCGAAGCTGGGTCCGGCCTAGGGTGGCCTCCATGTCTTCGAAGCGCGTGGAATCACGCCGTGCACCGGGCCCCCGACTGGCCGCCGATCGTCGCCACGCACTCCTGTCCGGCTTCCGGAATGCCCGGGTGCTGGTGGTGGGCGACGTCATGCTCGACCAGTTCATCTGGGGTCGCGTCACCCGCATCTCGCCCGAGGCCCCGGTGCCGGTGGTGGAGTTCGAGCGGGAAAGTTTCATGCCCGGAGGAGCCGCCAATGTCGCCCGGAACCTCACGGCGCTCGGTGCCCGGGCCGAGATCTTCGGAGCCGTCGGACGCGACCACACCGCATCCGTCCTCTCGGAACTGCTCCAGGGCGAACACGTGGGTTGCAAGGGTTTGCTGCCGGTCCGGGGACGCCTGACCTCCAACAAGACGCGCATCGTGGCCGGACAGCAGCAGGTCACCCGACTCGACCGGGAAAGCCGGGGTGAGCTCAGCTCGGACGACGTCGGGCGGCTCCTCCGCCGGATCGATGCCCGACTGCCAGCGGCGGACGCCGTCATCGTGGGCGACTACGGCAAGGGCGTGGTCACCCAGGCCCTGCTGAATGGGCTGAGGGAACGCTGTCGGGCCCAAGGCAAATGGCTGAGCCTCGATCCGAAGCCCGTCCACGAACTCGGCATCCGCGACATGTCCCTGATCACGCCCAATCGGAAGGAAGCCTTCGAACTGGCAGGGCTGATTGACAACACCCGCACTCCGGATCCCCTTGCGGACCCCCAACTCCTGAAGGTGGCCGAGAAGCTTCTCGCGGAACTTTCCCCTGCCCTTCTGCTGATCACGCTCGGTGAGCTCGGCATGTTCCTCTGCCAAAGCGGGCATGCGCCCTTCCACATTCCCACCGTCGCCCGCGAGGTCTTCGACGTCAGCGGTGCCGGCGACACCGTCATTGGCACCTTCACGCTCGCCGTCGCCGCCGGAGCTTCGCCGGTCGAAGCCGCCATCCTCTCCAATCACGCGGCCGGCGTCGTCGTGGGCAAGTTCGGCACCGCTACGGTGACCCCGGAGGAACTCGAAGCCAGCTTCGAAACCGAGTAGCCGCGCCCCGCATCCCTACGGGTGGATCTTGAGTTTGTCATGGATGTAGGCCGCCTGCCCTCAGGCGGCGATGTGAAAACGCCCGCTGAGGGCAGCGGGCCTACATTCGTCACAACAAACTCAAGATGCACCCACCCCAATCCCTCTTCACCGCATCCCATCCCATGCCCTCATCCCCCGCCCTGTTCCTCGATCGCGATGGCACCCTCATCCTGGACAAGCATTACCTCCACAAACCCGAGGAGGTGGAGTTCGTCCCGGGATCCGCGGCCGGCCTCCGCGCGCTTCAGGAGGCGGGCTTCCTCCTCTTCATCGTGACCAACCAATCCGGCGTCGGCCGCGGCTATTTCAGCTTGGCCGACGTCGATCGCGTCCACGCCCACATCGAGGCCGAACTGGCGGCCGAGGATGTGACCTTTGACGGATTCTACGTGGCTCCCGAAGCCCCGGACCAACCCAGCCGCGGTCGCAAGCCTTCCCCCGCGTTCCTCCTGGAGGCGGCGGCTGATTTCGATCTCGACCTCTCCCGCAGCTATATCGTCGGCGACAAACTCATCGATCTGGAAACCGGGTGGAACGCCGGCTGCGCCCGGAGCCTGCTGGTCCGTACCGGGTACGGCAGCGCCACCGAGGAAACGCAGGGGACCGAACTGCGCGATGCCGTGGTGGTGGATGATCTGGCCGCCGCTTGCGCCTGGATCCTGAAGCATCACACCGCGTAGGCGCAGGCATTCCGGGGGGGAGCATCACGAACCTCTCCCCCGGGAGAGAATGTGCCCACGAATCACACGAATCACACCAACCCGGAGTGGATTAGTGTGATTGGTGTGATTCGTGGGCAATCGCCTTTCGGGGATGAACCCAGCGCTTACGGACTCGTGGAACTCGTCCCTCCATCAGGTCGACTCTCCACCCCATTATTCCCCCGCCCGGATCCGGTCGGTGCCCAGATAGGGACGCAGGGGTTCCGGGATGAGGATGGAGCCGTCCTCCTGTTGATGGGTCTCGACCAAGGCAACGAACAGGCGGGCGAGCGCCGTCCCGCTGCCATTGAGGATGTGGGGGAAACGGTTGTCTCCGGCCTCGGACTTATACCGCATGTTCATCCGGCGCGACTGATAGTCCTCGCAGTTCGAACAGCTGGAGACCTCCAGGTACTGATTCTGTCCTGGGGCCCACACCTCGATGTCGTAGGTCTTGGCCGAGGCAAACCCCATGTCACCGGTGCACAGATTGATCACCCGATAGTGCAACCCCAGCCGTTGAAGGACGGTTTCGGCGTTCCCCACCATGGCTTCCAGTTCCGCATCGCTCGACTCGGGCGGAACGATCTTGATCAACTCCACCTTGTCGAACTGGTGCACCCGGATCATGCCGCGCGTACCGAGGCCAGCCGCTCCCGCCTCGGCCCGGAAACACGGCGAATAGGCGACGTAACGGATGGGCAACTGCTTCTCGGCCAGGATTTCCTCCCGATGAATGTTGGCCACCGGTGCCTCCGCCGTGGGCAACAGGTACAACTTGCCCATCGTCGAGGAATCCAGGCCTTCCTGCACGGCGTACGCCTGGTCCCGGAACTTGGGGAACTGTCCGACGCCGACCATGCAATGTTCGCCGATGATGTACGGGGGAGCGACCTCGCGGTAGCCATGCTCACGCTGGTGCAGATCGAGCAGGAAATTGATCAGGGCCCGCTCCAGTCGCGCACCCCAGCCGGTGTAGAGCAGGAAACCCGATCCGCTCAACTTGGTTCCCCGGACGAAATCGACGAGGGCCAAACGCTCGCACAACTCCACATGATTGAGCGGCTTGAAGGCGAACGCCTGCGCCGATCCCCAGCGCCGGATCTCCGGATTTTCCTCCGCGGAATGCCCGAGGGCGACACTGGCCTGCGGCAGGTTGGGGATGGCCAGCAGCAGCGCATCGCGTCTGCCCTCCGCCTCGGCCACCACCGCGTCGAGTGCGGTGATCCGGTCACCGATGTTCCGGACCTCGGCCTTCCGGGCTTCGGCCTCGGCCAGCTTCTTCTGTCCCATCAAGGCACCGATCTCCTTCGAGGCACTGTTCCGGAGGGCTTTCAGTTGCTCCACTTCGGCCAGGGTGGCGCGCCGCTGGTCGTCGAGGGCGAGCACCTCGGAGACCCGGGCCTCGTCGCCGCCATGGCGCGACGCCAGGCGTTCACGTACGTAATCCGGTTTCTCCCGCAGCAACTTGATGTCCAGCATGGGGGCGAGGATGGGAAGGAGGACGCCTTCGGCAATCCGGAAGTTGAGGCCAGCGCCGGTTTTGGGATTGCCCCGGCTCGACGGTCCCGGAAAATGGGCGGGTGAAACCCCTTCTAGTGATTGCAGCCGCGTGGCTGTGCTGGCGCGCGGTCGCGGCTGATCCCGCCAGCGACATGGTGAACGCCGCCACCCGCTTCCTTTCGGCGCTCACCGAGGAGCAACGGGCCAGGACCACCTTCGCCTGGACCAACGACGAACGCCTGAACTGGCATTTCGTTCCCAAGGACCGGAAGGGAATCCAACTCAGGGAACTGGGCGTCGCCCAACAGCATCTCGCCCAGGGTCTGCTCGGGTCTGCCCTGAGCCAGCGCGGCTATCTCAAGGCCACCACCATCATGAGCCTCGAGCAGGTCCTCCAGGATCTCGAAGGGGCCGGTCGCCGATTCCCCCGCGACCCTGGCATGTATCACATCAGCATCTTCGGTGAACCCAGCGCCAAGGGCGTCTGGGGCTGGCGTTTCGAGGGACATCATCTCGCCTTCAACTTCACCCTCGCCGGCGGAAAGGTCGCTTCCGGCACCCCGACCTTCATGGGAACCAACCCGGCCGAAATCCGGAAGGGTCCGCGCGCCGGTCTCCGCACCCTCGCGGCGGAAGAAGATCTCGGGCGACAACTGGTCACCTCGCTCCCCGAGAAACTTCGCGCCCAGGCCATCATCGATTCCAAGGCGCCGGATGACATCCTCACGGTCGCCGATCGCAAGGCGAAGCTCGACGATGCCCGCGGATTGACCCTTGGCGACATGCCTACGGCCCAGCGTGACCTCGCCATCCAACTGATCCGGGAGTACGTCGGCCGCCTCCGCGGCGAACTCGCCGATGTCGACTTCGCCAAGATCGAGAAGGCCGGCCTAAAGAAGATCCGGTTTGCCTGGGCGGGCGGATTGAACAAGGGCGACCGCCATTACTACCGGGTCCTGGGCCCCACCTTCCTGCTCGAGTACGACAACACCCAGAACGATGCCAACCACGTCCACGCCGTCTGGCGCGACTTCAACAACGACTTCGGCCTCGACGCCCTCGCCGAGCACCTCCAGGGACATCACGGAAAGTGATCCGCACGCCGGTCCATCGCAGGTTCATCGGAATGAATGTGGGCCAACTGCCCTCAGCGGGGCCTCTCACATCTCCGGCTGAGGGCAGGCAGGTACCCGCATCGCCCTCCTTGCCGCCCCTCCGTTCTGCCGTGCACTTCCCGCCGGGGAGCGGCTTGGTTTGATCCTCCCCGGGGCGAGCCCTGAGTTCCACTTCTCCACTTCTCCGCGGCTTGGCCCATTTTCCGACTCCATCGATCAGGAACCTCCAGGAGCGCCAGCCTGCCGCAGTCGGGCGGCGACCTCGTCCGCCGTCAGTCCGGTGACGCGAACGACCTTGTGCTGGGACGTGGCCCCGCGAGCCAGGACCAACTGCCGACGGCCGCAGTGCAGGGATTCCGCCAGATACTCGATCAGGGCTGCGTTGGCGGCACTCTCCACCGGCGGAGCGGCGATCCGGATCTTCAATTCCGATCCATGAAGGCCAACGATCGCCGTTTCGCGCGCCCGCGGTTGCGCCTTGATGGCGATGAGACACCCGCTGGCATCCGAGGTGAGATAAAGGGGAAGGCTCATGGGCACGGATCAAGGCAAGTCCCGCGGTTGTTTATCCACAGATGACGCAGATGACACAGATGGGGAGGCCCCGGGCGGCATCTGTGGATGAAAATCCCGTCCTGAGTCTCAATCCAGCGGCAGATTGCGGAAGACGGTGGGCCAGATTCCGAATTCCATCCAGGCAGGCATTCCCGGCAGGGAATCACGGAGCCAGGGGAACCCGTATCCGAGCAGGTTCAGGATGAACCAGGCGAAGGCCGCCGCCGGCAGGGGCGAGAGGTCGAGATGTCCCAGGCGGAAGAACGCAAAGGGGCGAGAGAGCCGTTCCCCGGTCTGCTGGATGAAATCCCAGAACGCGTGGTTGCCGAGGTAAACGTACAGGTTGAGCAGATGCAGGAGGAGGATCCCCAGCAGGAACCAGCGGAGGACGCACACCTGGGAAAGCGCGAGGACGAAGGCCTGTTGGGCCAGATGACTGCCATCGCGCAACGCGGGCATCAGGCGGAAAGACGACGCCAACGAACCGATTGCGAGCCAACCCAGACCTGCTGCCAGCAAGGGCAGCAAGGCCAGGAGCGAGGGCGGCAAGGCTCCCAGCCAGCCCATCTGCCGTCGCACCGCGCGGGTGACGCCATCGCGATCCTTCGGTGACCGGTTGATCACCAGCACGGCGATCCACCAAGTGTACCAGGTCATCAGCAACCAACCGAAGCTCAGCACCGAATAGCCCAGCATCCGAAGGAAACTGTCCGACCGGAAGGAAAGTGTGACGGCCGCAATCGACCAACTGGGATGCCACGGCAGCCCGGGGCCCAACTGACGGTAGACCAC
>CAMCFL010000092.1 GCA_945873715.1 Akkermansia muciniphila | reverse complement strand
CGATTCAGCCCGGATGGGAGTTGGATCGCCTTCACCAGCGACCGTGGCGGTGGCGACAACATCTGGGTGATCCGGGCGACCGCGACCGACGGGCAGGCACCCCGCGAGAGCGGGCTGCGTCCAGTCACCGCCGAGTCTTTCCGATTGGTGAACTCGCCGGCGTGGACGCCGGACGGACGGCAGATCGCCGCGCGGAAGCATTTCAGCTCACGGCGTTCCCTGGGGTCGGGGGAGATCTGGCTGTACGACGTCGGTGGCGTGGACGCGGGCGTGGCGGGCGGGGTGCAGATGACGACCAAGCCGAACGAGCAGAAGGACGTGGGAGAACCCGCATTCTCCCCCGACGGACGCCATCTCTACTACTCCTGGGACGCCACCCCCGGCGGGAGTTTTGAGTACAACAAGGACAGCAACGGCCAGATCTACATCGTGTCGCGACTGGACCGCATCAAAGGCGAGACCGAGGAATGGATCACCGGCCCGGGAGGTGCGGTGCGTCCGACACCGTCGCCGGACGGGCGATCAGTGGCATTCGTGCGACGCGAGCGGTTCGAGAGTTGCCTGTATGTGCAGGACCTCGCGACCGGCGAGGTACGGAAGCTGCACGCCGCCTTGGAACGGGACATGCAGGAGGCGTGGGCGATCCACGGAGTTTACCCCACGATGGCCTGGACGCCGGATTCCCGTTCGATCGTCTTCTATGCGCGGGGCGGCCTCCACCGGATTGATCTGGCGACCCGCACGGTGACGCCGATCCCCTTCCGGGTCCGCTCCCAACGTCGGCAGATGGCGGCGGTGCGGTTCCCCGTCGAAGTGGCACCGGCGGAGTTCGACGTGAAGATGCTCCGCGGAGTGAGCGTTTCGCCCGGGGGCGACGCGGTGGTCTACTCGGCGTTGGGGCATCTTTACGTCCGGAGCCTGCCGGAGGGACCGTCACGACGGTTGACGACGGACGAGCGACGGTTCGAGTTCATGCCGGCGTGGTCGCGCGACGGGAAGTCGGTGGCGTACGTGGGCTGGGATGACGAGGAACTGGCCACGGTGCGGATCATCGCGACCTCCGGGGGAGAAAGCCGGGCGGTGACGACGCGTCCGGGATACTACGTGGACCCGGTCTTCACCCCGGATGGGACCCGGGTCGTCTACGGACGGATCAGCGGGGGCAGTCTGCTCGCATCAATCCACTCCGCCGAACCCGGGGTGTATTGGGCACCGGTGACCGGCGGGCCCGGCAAGCGCATCACCCGCAAGGGAACACGTCCGCATTTCGGTGCCGAAAGCGATCGGGTGTTCCTCGTGTCGAGCGAGCCCGACAAGGAGAACCAGAATGCGCGCTTGTTCAGCGTCGGGCTGGACGGCACGGAGGAACGCGTTCATCTGGGCAGCGCGAACGCAACGGAGGTGATGGTGTCACCGGACGGGAACTGGGTGGCCTGGGCAGAACGGTTCCACGTGTACATGACGCCTTTCCTGCAAGTGGGCCGGATGCTCGAAGTGGGACCCAAGTCCGAGAACGTGCCGATCCACAAGGTGACCAGCGAAGCCGGCGAAAACCTTTCCTGGTCGGGCAGTTCGAAGGCGCTTCACTGGTCGCTCGGACCCACCCTGTTCACCCAGTCGATCGAGGACGCCCGGAAAGGGGCGGACCAGCGGGCAGAAGAGAAACGTCTGGAGCGCCTGGCCAAGACCGAGGCGCCCGCGGGCGCCACCAATGCTGCGCCGAAGCCTCCGGCGGATTCCAAAGCAACCACCCCCAAGCCCATCTCAACCCACGTCGGATTCAAGGCGCGGTCCGATGTTCCAGAGGGCGTGATCGCCCTGGTCGGGGGCCGGATCCTGACCCTCAAGGGCGACGAGGTGCTGGAGCGCGGAACGGTGGTGATCCGATCGAACCGGATCGTGGCGATCGGCCCGACGGACGAAGTGCGGGTGCCGGACGGGGCCAAGGTCATCGACTGCGCCGGAAAGACGGTGATGCCGGGGTTCATCGACGTGCATGCGCATGGGGCACAGGGGCAGGACGGAATCACGCCGCAGCAGAACTGGGCACGGCATGCGGACCTGGCGTTCGGGGTGACGACGATCCACGACCCCTCGAACAACACGGAGAGCATCTTTGCCGCGGCCGAGATGCAACGCGCAGGTCTGATCGTACAACCGCGCACCTTTTCCACGGGAACCATCCTTTACGGCGCGGCCGGCACCTTCAAGGCCCAGGTCGACAGCCTCGACGACGCGCTCTTCCACCTGAAGCGGATGAAGGCAGTGGGGGCCTTCAGCGTGAAGTCGTACAACCAACCACGGCGTGACCAACGCCAGCAGGTGATCGAGGCGGCCCGGCGACTGGGAATGATGGTGGTTCCCGAGGGCGGCTCGCTGTTGCAGCACAACCTGACGATGGTGGCCGACGGCCACACCGGAGTGGAGCACTCGCTTCCGGTCGAGCGGATCTACCGGGATGTGCAGCAGTTCTGGGCGGGCAGCGGCACCGGGTACACGCCGACGCTGATCGTCGGGTACGGAGGACTGGACGGGGAACGCTACTGGTACCAGCACATGGACGTCTGGCGGCACGAGAAGCTGCTCCGGTTTACTCCACGCTGGTTGGTGGATCCGCGTGCGCGCCGACGCATGATGGCCAGCGACGAGGATTACAACGTCCTGCGCAGTGCCTCGATCGGGAAGGCGCTGTTCGACGTCGGGGTTACGGTGCATCTCGGAGCTCACGGGCAACTCGCCGGACTGGGATCCCAGTGGGAACTCTGGTCGTTGGCACAGGGCGGATTGACCCCCATGCAGGCGCTCCAGTGCGCCACCCTCCACGGGGCACGATACCTGGGTCTCGACCGGGACATCGGTTCACTGGAGCCAGGCAAGCTGGCCGACGTGATCGTGCTGGACCGGAACCCGCTGGTGGACATCCGGAACTCCGATTCCGTGCGCTACACGATCCTCAACGGGCGCGTCTACGATGCGATGACGCTGAACGAACTGGCACCCCGGAATCGGGAGCGGAAGCCGTATGCGTTCGAGCGCTGGACGGGATCCAGCGGGTTGATCCGGACGGCCGGGGGATGTGCGGGGTGCGGGCGTCCTGGCGAAGCCGGGGAGCCGATGCCGCGGGCTTATCGGTGAAGCCTGTCAGATCACGAAGTCGTCGGCTCCCATGGGCTGGCTCTTCAGCTCGATCGTCCTCTTCACCAGATCGGCAACCGTCCGCTTCTCCAGGATGCCGGCAATGGAGTCCCGCACCTCCTTCATCACCGAGCGCAACGCGCAGCGGGATTCATCCGGGCAATTGCACTTCTCGTAGAACTTCTCACTGACGCACCCCACCGGCGCCAGAGCGCCTTCCACGTGCCGGATGACCGCCGCCAACTGAATCTTCTCCGGAGCCGTCGCCAGCCGATAGCCTCCAGCCACACCCCGCCGGCTCTCCACGAATCCGCCGTTCCGCAGCTCGTTGAGGATCTGCTCGAGGAACCGCTTGGGGATGTTCTCCTCATCCGCCACCGCCTGGATCCGCACCACCTCCGGCCCGTAATGCAGACCCAGATGGGTCAACGCGCGCAGCGCATACTCGCCCCGGACAGAAAGCTTCATCGGCCCCCAGCCTAGATACTCGACGGATCCGTTCAAGATTGCCGGCGCGGCATCGTTCTGCCTGGATCACTTAGCGATTTCGCCCCCCTTCGTCGAATCGTGGAGCGGCGAAACGTCCCCGCCTGAGGGACACACCGCGGCAAGGAGTCCCGGCTTCAGCCGGAGGGACGATCGCCACGTCGAGAGCACGGGACGGGGACCGGTGAACGTGAATGCGTCCGTCAACCCGGCTTAAGCCGGGACTCCGAACGGGGGTACTCGGCGGCCCGCCGGTACTGGCCTTCTCCGCGCCTCTGCGTCTCTGCGGGAGAAACCAATTGCGAGCCTGGGCCGTGTTCAACAATCACGACGCAACAGCAGCCACGACCGGACGGATTCATGGTCCCACGTCGTGTCCGTGGCGCCGTGGTTGTATCCAGCGGTTCACCGCACCCCAGCGGCAAAACCCGGCAGCGGACACCTGATGCTGCGGACTTCTGCCGGTCCAATTTGGCCCTTGCGACACAAGGTAAGACGGGTAAGACCTTGTCTTGTGAGTACAGCAACGCTTTCCACCAAGGGACAATTGGTCATCCCCAGCCGGTTTCGCGCTGCCTTGCACCTGCAACCGGGGGATCAGGTCGCCTTCTCCCTCGAAGGAGATCGCCTCGTCATCAGCCGGGCCGCTCCCTCCAGAGCACGCCTCGTCGAGAACCGGCGTGGCCGCAAGGTCCTGGTCGCTCCCGCGGATGCCCCCCCCATGACCACGGAGTCCGTCAAGGCCATCATGGCCGACTTCCCATGACCCACCTCCTCGACGTCAACATGCTGCTGGCATGCGCATGGGAGTCCCATGGACACCATGTCCACGCGAGGACTTGGCTCGAACAACAGAAGAGTTTCGCCACATGCCCGATCTCGCAGCTGGGCTTCCTGCGGGTGAGCCTGAGTCCGGGATTCCGCGCCACCCACGCCGATGCGCTCGCTGCCCTGAGGGACATCATCGACCGCAAGGAAGCGCTGCTCCTGCCGGACGATGCCGCCCCCGCCGGATTGCCCACCGTCTCCCATCACGCCGACATAACAGACGCCTACCTCGTCACGCTGGCCAGGGCACACGGCTGCAGACTCGCCACCCTGGATGAGGCCCTGTGCACGAAAGCGTGGGCGAAGGACATCGCCGTCAATCCATTGCCGCGGAACATCCGTTCGCGGACAGATTGAATACGGGATCACCGGCAGCGGCAGGAGGAAGCTCTCATGCTGCCCGACCAGCACCAGATAGACGAACAGCAGCACGATGATGAAGATGTACAACGCCTCATTGCCGCGTCCCACCTCGTCGAAGGACAGGCCAGCCCAGCCGATGTCATAGCCGCGGGGAAGTGTCTTGGCTGCCACCTCCTGGATCGCCTTGATGGCGTCACCGCTGCTATAACCATCGGCAGGAGCGCCCTGAATGGACGGAGCCGGATAGGCGTTGTATCGGGTGATCTCGTTCAGCCCCTGTTTTGGCTTCAAGGTCATGAAGGCGGAGTAGGGAACCATCTCGCCCTTTTCGTTGGCCGATGAGGATCGAGAGGTTGTCCATGGCCTTGCCGATGGAGACGCCCTTCTGCATCGCCGCCTTGTTGTCGATGGCGAGCTCCATCTGGGGATAGTTCGCGCTGAAGAAGGTGAAGAGCCCGCGCAATTCCTTGCGCTTCTCGAGAGCCTCCCTGAACTCGTTGTTGACGACCTGCAGGTGGTCGTAATCGCCGGTCGCGGTCGTGTCGCGGCGCATCGGTCGGGTGACGATCACCTTCGCCGTTTCCGACTCCTTTTCATGACCGTGGGTGGCGTGGGAATCGTGACATCCAAAGAGAATGACCGTGGTCAGCCAGACCGCGCACAGGCGTTTCACCCAACCTTCAGATCCTCGCTCTTCCATGAGGCGTGAATCCTAGGTGCCCCTTTGGGCCTCACGGTATCCCGTTGAGAGGGGGGAGAAGGGCCCGTCGGCACGGGGGGGATGCCCACCCTCAGGCCAGGCCATATCCCCTATCAATTCAGTCGTGTTAAGCGCCATCTGACCCAGCTTCATCCCAGAGAATCGCGATTCTGCCGAAGGATTGATCGGATTTTGCGCACTGACTCCGGCTTGAGCTCAAGGTTGTTGGTTTAGGATTACATCATTGTATTGCAACTATTAACATCGATTAAAGGTTGCCTTGATCGCCCGGGGAAGACCACTGGAATCAAGGGCGCCATCAATTCCCCACTTCCTTGGTTGACTCTTTAATTTTATATCTCTACTTGTTTACTCAAGATGAGTTTGGAATCACCCCATGACCGCGCGTCGGCGCACGGATCCCCCGCCCCCACCGCCACCGGGGATCAGAGCGACTGGGTGGAGGTCATTCGCCAGCACGTCGCCTCCCTTCGATTCGGCGTCATCCAGGTCGTCATCCACGAGGGGCGGGTCGTCCAGATCGAGCGCACCGAGAAGTACCGCCTGAACCACCGTCCGTCCCAACCGTAACTTCCTTCTCCCTCCCGCCATGTCCGCACTCCCCGAGTTCCAGCACGACACCCATGAAGCGGTCTTCCCCGCCCCGCAGCGGCGGTCCGTCCAGCGGTTGTTGCAACCGCTCGACCATCTGGTCAGCCAGTCCAACCGGTTCATCGGCGCTTCCCACGGTCACTTCCAGCGGGACGGCCTTTCCTACTCGCTCCCTCGGTACCTCTACGTCGGGCCAAGGAGCGGCGGAGACGTCATCCGGATCGGAATTTTTGCCACCATTCACGGTGACGAGCCGGAGGGTGCGCTGGCGCTGCCCCGCTTCGTGCAGGGATTGGAACGTCAGCCGGAGATTGCCGAGGGATATGCGCTGTTCATCTACCCGGTCTGCAATCCCACTGGTTTCGAGGACAACACCCGCCATGCCCGCAGTGGTCGGGATCTGAACCGGGAGTTCTGGAAGCAGACGGACCAGCCCGAAGTGCGGTTCCTCGAATCCGAGATCTGGATGCAGTCCTTCCACGGCATCATCACGCTGCACTCGGACGACACCAGCCACGGCCTGTACGGCTTCGTGAAAGGGAACGTCCTGTCCTCGGCCCTGATCCAACCGGCGCTCCTGGAGGCGGGGCGATTCCTGCCCCGGAATCACGGCGCCCGCATCGATGGCTTCAACGCCGAGTCCGGCGTCATTCACGAAGGCTACCCCGGAGTGCTGCAATCGATTCCCGACCTGTCGCATCCGCCCTTCGAGATCACCCTGGAAACCCCGCAGAAGGCACCGCTCCACCGGCAGGTGGACGCGTTGGTTGCCGCTCTCCAGACCATCCTCGTCGAGTACCGCTATCTCCAGGCCATCGCCCAGAACATCTAATCCCTCCCCTCCGGGCTGAACCCAACGCGACGAGCTGGCCTGCTCCCGCGTTGGATCCACCAAGCTCCCGCTTGGAAGCCCCACCCAGCCCGGTGCCCTCAGCAGACCAGAGCCACGAATCACCCCCGGAATCGTCCCCTACCCGCATCCCGGCGACCGACGGCGGATCGCTCACCGGCACCAAGCCCGGTGACCTCGTCCAGTTCGTCGTCTCCAACAGCGGATCGCGCCAGTACCGCAGCGTCGGCACGTTCGGCATCAACGACCACGCTTCCGTCCCGGTGCACCTCAACGACACGGTGCCCGTCAGCGTGCAGGTCGCTGGCAATGTCAGCTCGATCCTCTTCGGTTTCCCGAAGGCCGCCCGCATCGAGGTTGGTGGCAACCTGATCAACTCCCGCTTCGAAGGTCAGAACGGTCACGTCCGGATCTTAAGTTGTCACTTTGGCAGCTGCATCCTGCATCGGTTTCCCCCCTCCCTGCGGGCTCCCATCGGCCTCCCCCTCCGGCCCCCGCGCTGGGGTGAGGCGTAGCTGCGGTGAGCGTAGCGAACCGCTGCGCAGCCGATCCCCAGCGCGGGGGCCGGACCGCCACCTCTTCTGCCCGATCCGGCGCGATCACACTTTGCAAAGTGTGATCCAACCAGTGACGAGATCCTTCCCACTTCCGCGTACCCGTCCCTGCTTCCTCTCGAGCGCTGTGGACGCCCACGGTCGCTGCCGGCGCGACTCTCGGATTGAGCCCGCACGGTCACGCTGGGATCCTGTTGGGCCTTCGCTTCGCCCGGATTTCGCACGACCACACTTTATAAAGTGTGGTCCTGGAAGCGGGCCATCAGCAGACAGGCGAAGGAGACCAAAGCCCCTCGCCCCTCCGGGGCTCCGGTTTCGTGAGGGAATCCTTTCACCCACCGCTGCCGCTGTGGACTCCCTTCCTCCGGTGCTCCGCACCTGCCCGAGGACGCTCCCATCCGTGCGTTTCTTCCTGCGCCGGGGCAGCGCCACGATGCGACCGAGGGCCATCGAGGAACCCGGAGTGACTTGAATCTTGAACCTGAAAACTTTCCTCCCCCGATCGCATCCCTTTAAATCTCACTTGTCTTACTAGTGATTTAATTTACACCTTCTCCCATGAATTGGATGAGGTTCCCACGACGGGGGTTGGCAGCGGTCACCGCCACCGTGCTGGTCAGCGCCTGCACGGGGTGGACTGCGCTCGTGGCCAAAGACATCCAACTGCTCAATGTCAGCTACGATCCCACCCGCGAGTTCTACGCCGAGTTCAATTCCGATTTTGCCCGGGTGTGGAAGGAGAAGACCGGGGACACCGTCCGAGTCCAGCAGTCGCACGGGGGTTCCGGCAAACAGGCCCGCAGCGTGATCGATGGGCTTCGGGCCGATGTGGTCACCCTCGCACTGGCCTACGACATCGACGCCCTGGCTTCGAAGGGCCAGATGGTTCCCGCCAACTGGTCCCAGCGGCTTCCCTCCAACAGTTCGCCCTACACCAGCACGATCGTGTTTCTGGTCCGGAAAGGGAACCCGAAGGGCATCCGGGATTGGAGCGACCTGGCGAAGGCCGGCACGGTGGTGGTGACGCCGAATCCGAAGACCGGGGGGGGTGCCCGGTGGAATTACCTGGCGGCCTGGGGATACGCGTTGCACCAACCGGGAGCCACGGAAGCCTCGGCGAAGGAGTTCGTACGAAAGGTCTACGCGAATGCGCCGGTACTCGACACCGGAGCCCGGGCTTCAACCCTCACGTTCAGCGAGCGCGGGATCGGCGACGTCCTGATCACCTGGGAAAACGAGGCGCTGCTGACGCTCAAGGAAGAGGGCAAGGGCAAGTTCGAGATCGTCATCCCCTCGGAGAGCATCCTGGCCGAACCGCCCGTCACCTGGGTGGACAAGGTCACCGCGCGCAAGGGAACCGAAGCGGTCGCCAAGGCCTACCTGGAACATCTTTATTCCGACGTCGGACAGGAACTGGCCGCCAAGCACTTCTATCGCCCCCGCAATCCCAAGGCCGTGAAGAGGTACACCCAACAGTTTCCCCAGGTGAAGCTGTTCACC
>CAMCFL010000091.1 GCA_945873715.1 Akkermansia muciniphila | reverse complement strand
ACGTTCCGGACTGATCGAAGCATCGCAGGCTCTTCAGGGAGTCGAAGGGATCGCCATCGTCCAGTTCGACAAACGCGACGTCGTCCGACATCCCCTCGTCCAGCGCATCGTCCAGGCTTACGAACGGCATCGCGGGACCCAACCTCCGGCCTAGCCAACACCGCTCCCATGGCCATTCCCCCTGCCCGCCTGATCGAGGTCATGAACCGCCAGAAGGACGCCCGCGTGGAGGTCCGGCGTTTGCGCGAATGGGCTGAGGCCGCCCTGGAATCCATGGGATGCACCTGTGAACTGGGCATCCATCTGGTCGGCGCGATCGAGATGGCCGAGGTGAACTGGAAGTTCCTGCAGCACCAGGGTTCGACCGACGTCATCACCTTCGACCACGGCTCCACCCGCGAACATCTTCACGGCGAACTCTACATCTCGGTGGCCGACGCCATCCTGCAGGCGGCGGAGTTCAACACGTTCTGGCCGGAGGAACTGGGCCGGTACATCATCCACGGAATGCTTCACCTCCAGGGCGAGGACGACCTGGAACCCGTCGCCCGTCGCCAGATGAAGAAGCGCGAGAACCAACTCGTGCGCCAGGTCGGAAGCGTCGTTCCCCCGGAAAACCTGGAGAGCCGTGCGGCCGGGACTGGAAGCGCTTCCCGGCGGCCCCGGACCCCACCCCATGGATGAACGCGCCCACGGCGTCATCCTGCGGATCCGTCCGCTGACCGAATCGAGCCTGATCGTCCACTGGCTCACGCCGGAGTTCGGACGACTGGCCACGGTGGCCAAGGGCGCGCGTCGTCCCAAGTCTCCGTTCCTCGGAAAACTCGACCTGTTGGTGTCGGCCGACCTGAGCTTCCAGCGCAGTCGCAGTTCAGACCTGCACACCCTGCGGGAGGTGATGGTGACCGACCGTCGGACCAGCGTGGCCACCGGGTTGCAGGCGCTCCGGGTGGCCGCCTACGCCGTGCATTTCATCGAGCAGGCGACCGAGACGGACACGCCGATTCCCGAGGTGTATGAATTGTTCGTCGCACTGCTCGACTACCTGGGCAGCCATCCGCCATCCGCGCGCACGGTGTACGCCTTTGAACTCAAGCTGCTCGCCTGCCTCGGCATGGAACCGGATCCCGCCTCCACCGGGCTACCGCCCGGGGCCGCCCAACTCGCCCAGGAACTCCTCGACACCGACTGGATGGATCTCGCCGGGTTGACCGCGGAGGCGTCCGACGTCCGGGCCCTCCGCCAGTTCCTGCACGGATTCCTGATCTTCCACGTCGGCAAGCTCCCCCCGGGCCGGGAAGACGCATTGCACCCGGTGAGCGACTGATGGTGCCCCTCCGGCGGCGCCCCCCCTGAACCGACCCGCACCGGAAAAAGGCATCACGCGCAAGCTCCCATCGAACGACCAAGTCACGACGATTGACACCGGGGTTGCTCTGCAAATAAATCTCGACCCATCGAGCAATCGATATCGGAGTGGGACCGTGACTCAACTGATCTACCCTCTCAATCCTGGGCCTTGTCACCCGAACGATGAACTCAGGGACGCCGGGCCCCTGACGAGAGAACGGCAGCAGACCGTGACCCGCGACGACCCCGGGGAGGCGCGATCCCTCCAGGATCGATGAGGGATGGGATGGGAGATCCGGCGGTCATTCGACCGCCGGCGATCCTCCGTGACGCCTCCGGCGTCTAGACCGGGAACGGAGTCTCCCCGATGCGTCGGAGAGCGCGACCGCGACCGATGACGCTGCACGCTCTCCAACATGCTGCCGCGCGCGGGATCGGTCCTCTTCCAGAATGCGGTCCAGGCCGGGGTTTGTTTGCATTGCACTTCTCCGCTCCACCGCGGCAATCCCGCTGTGAGGAAATGCCCATTCTCTTCCAGATTCGACGCGAGCGGTCTCACGGCCGCCGGATGCGTTCCCGGGCTTCTTCCAGGACCCGACGTTCACGGTCGGTCAGGCTCTGCAAACCCTGGGAAGCGATCTTGTCGAGGATCGGGTCAATCTCGCGGGCCACATAATCGGAATCGACGACCGGGCGCTCGCGACGGGGTGTAGGCGGAGCGGGAGGCCGACGGGCCGGCTCGGGGAAGGGAATGATGACGGGCCGGGAGGTTTCGCGATATCCCATCCAGCCTTCCCAAGGCATCCGACCACGGAGAAGCGGAACGCTGAGGACTCCGACGAGGATGCCTCCGAGGTGGGCCATGTGGGCAACGCGATCTCCGGGGAACACCATCCCGAGGATGCTGCCGCCGATCAGGAGCCAGAGGAAGGTGACGGCCCGCATCCGGACGGGGAACACGAAGAGGATGAACTGGAACTCTTGCTGGGCGTGCAACCGACAGAAGACGGCGACGATGGCCGAGACTCCAGCGGAGGCTCCGATGAGACTGACATAGGCTGGACGCGCCAGGGCGAGGTCGAGGCCAAGCTGCGCGAAGCCGCCGACGATCCCGCCGACGAGGTAGATGATCAGGAAGCGGCCGATCCCGGTGGTTTCCTCCACCGTGCGACCGAAGAAGTAGAGGCCGAGCGCGTTGGAGATGACGTGGAGCGGCCAGGGAACCTCGTGAAGGAACTGGTAGCTCAACAACCGCCAGAGCTCCCAGTTCTGGATGCCCAACCGGCTCAGACCGAGATCCTGAACGACGGGCACCTTGCCATAGAAGGTGAGGATGTTCTGGAGGAGGAAGCTCCCTCCCAGGATCCAGATCAACGCCATGGAGACCCGGAATGACCGGTTCTCGGGCTCCCGCATGTAGTCGCGATCGGAAATCATGGGTGGCAACCTAAGCCTCAAAATCGCGAATTCAACGACGCCCTGCATCCGGCGGCGGAGGTGGCTCGGGAACCGGTGGCAGCGGCCGCGCATCCATCAGGTTCACGCAGCACAGGCCGCCCAACAATCCACCCAAATGGGCCAGATGGGCGATGTTCCCGAAGGGAACAACCGAACCCACCAGCGAGAGGACGCCCGCCAGGAGAAGCAGGATCTTCGCCTTCAGTTCGAAGGGAATGAGGAAGAACAGATAGCCCTTCACCTTTTCCTCGGCGTACAACGCGCCAAGGGCCGCCAGCAGGCCGCAAAGCCCGGCGGAAGCACCCACGACCGGATGTCCAAAAATCCGGGGGGAAATGAGGGCGCCGGCCAGTTGGACCAACCCGCCCATGGCTCCGGAAAGCAGGTACAGGGCGAAGAACCGGCGGCGACCGAGGGTGGTCTCCAGGATCGGACCCATGGAGTGCAACAGCACCAGATTGGTGCCCAGATGGACCCAGTTGCCGTGCAGGAACTGAAAGGTGAAGAACTGCCACCAGTACCCCGCCCGGATGCCATCCATCGAGAGCGAGTAGCGGGCTTCAAACCATCGATGGCTCGGATCGCGCAAGCCCGGTTCGATCAGGAAGACGAACAGGTTGAGAACCAGCAATCCAAGGGTGACATCGCGTTCCAGGTCCGGGAACGGCGTGTCCGGGGAGCCCGGCGGGCTCGGTTTATTCTGAGCCATGGGGAGGGTCAGTCAGTACATCGGAATGATTCATCCGCAGATGGCGCAGATCACGCAGCTGGGGAGATGATTGGAGACATCGGAGGCGGGAATGACCTCTTACGCCAAAGGCGTGGACGATTCCGCGGCAACGGGCCCCGGCATCTGCGCCATCTGCGCCATCTGCGGATAAAGCGCGGATTTTCATGCTCAGTCGAGTGTCGCCAATTCTTCCTGAACCAATGCCAGCAGCGGCTTGAGCGTTTCCCGGCTGAAGTCGAAGCGGCATCCGGCCGCCGCGAACAACTGGGGCAATGGGCGTGAACCGCCCAGCGCCAGGCCCGCGCGGTAATCGGCCAGGGCCCGTTTCGGGTCCTTCTTGGCGTTGGCCCACACCTGCAGGGCTCCCAACTGGGCGATCCCGTATTCCACGTAATAGAACGGATGCAGGAAGAGGTGCAACTGGCGTTGCCAGCGATTCGCCCGCACCGGTTCGAGTCCGGTCCAATCGATGTTGCCGCCGAATCGATCCATGAGTCGGAGCCAGGCCGCCTGGCGGTCGCCGACCGAATGGCCGGGGTGGGTGTAGATCCAGTGTTGAAAGGCGTCGATCGTGGCAATCCAGGGAAACACCCCCACGATCCCTTCGAGATGCGTCCGCCGCGCCCGGCGGAGTTCGTCCGACCCGTAGAACTCACCCAACCCCTCGGCGGCGAGCAGTTCCATCGACATCGAGGCCACCTCGCAGAACTCGATCGGCACCTCGCGATAGGCCTGAAGCGGTTCGTTCCGGCAGGCCAGGGCGTGGAAGGCGTGACCGGCCTCATGAAGCAGGGTTTCCAGGTCCCGCTGCTGTCCCACCGCATTCATGAAGATGAAGGGCACGCGGGATTCACTGAGCGTGTACTGATAGCCCCCGGGGGCCTTCCCCTTCCGGTTGTCCAGATCCAGCAACCGTTGGTCGCGCATCAGCCGGAAATCGGCGGCCAACGTGTCATCCAACCGATCGAAGATCCGTTGCGAACCTTCCTCCAGAGCCCGCGTGTCCGTGAATGGCCGCAAGGGCGGTCGGTTCATCGGGTCCACGGCCGTATCCCAGGGGCGCAGGCTTGCGAGGCCCATCACGCGCCGGCGATCCTCCTGCAATCCCCGCAGAACAGGCATCACCTCCGACTCGATGGCGTCGTGGAACTGCTCGCAATCGGCAGGCGTGTAATCGAACCGGCCGCGGGCGCGGAAGGCGTAGTCGCGGTAGTCCTTGAATCCGGCGTTGGCCGCGATCCGGGAACGGATCTGGATCAGGCCGTCAAAGAGGCCGTCGAACGCGTCGGATTCCGTCACCCAACGGTCGGAGACCGTGCGCCAGGCGGATTCACGGAGGGAACGATCGGTTTCCTCCTGGAAACGCCCCATCTGCACCAGGGTCCGTTCGCTGCCCTGGAACTGGACGGTCAGGCTGCCACTGAGCTTCTGGTACTGCTGGGAGACCTTGGCCTCCTCGGTTTCGAGCGGGACGTTTTCGTCGCGGTACAACTCCACTTCGAGGGCCCGGTTCCGGTCGAGCACGGCGTAACGCTTCTTGGGAAGGGTAGAACGGAGCGGATGCTCCAGGTACAGGCGGGCGAGCGCGAAGGCCCGGGGCTTCAGCTCGGGATCAATGCCTTCGACGAAGGCCAGGTAGGCCTTCTCGGCGTCGGGATCGGCCGTGTGACAGGTCATGGCGATGTAACGGCGGGCCCGTTCCTCATCAATGGCGGCGATGACCTCGCCCTGGTCGATCAGCCAGGCTTCCAGTTCCGCCACGGTGGACGCCGCCCTGCCCTGCGCTTCCAGACGGTCGACCCAGGGCTTCACGGCATCCCAGTTTCCCAGATCCAGCGTGGCCGGCAGAAAGCGGCGGGGCGTGTGCGGCGTCAGTTCACCCAAGGGCAGCAGCGACATGCCGGAGACAGTGGCCGAGGCGGATGCCAGCCGTCCAAGGGAGAAATGAAGGAGGAAAAAACCCCTGACAATGTGACCGCGATACCGTTGCATCCGTCCGCTTTTCTTGACCATGCCGAAGCGCACTGACATCCACTCGGTCCTCATCATCGGGGCGGGACCCATCATCATCGGGCAGGCCTGCGAGTTCGATTACTCGGGTACCCAGGCCTGCAAGGCCCTCCGCGAGGAGGGTTATCGCGTCGTCCTGGTGAACTCCAATCCGGCCACCATCATGACCGATCCGGAGTTCGCCGAGCGGACCTACATCGAGCCGATCACTCCGGAGGCCGTGGAGAAGATCATCATCCGCGAGAAGGAGGAGATGATGCGCATCGGAGCCCAGGGCAAGCTGGTCCTGCTCCCGACGCTCGGTGGCCAGACGGCCCTGAACACCGCGATGGCCCTGCACAAGAACGGCGCGCTGGAACGTCATGACGTCGAGATGATCGGTGCCAAGTCCGAGGCCATCCACAAGGGCGAGGACCGCGAGGCCTTCAAGCAGTTGATGCTGGCGATCGGGCTGGATGTGCCGATCTCCGGAACCGCGCACAACATGGTCGAAGCCCGTGCAGTGGCGGAGCGCATCGGGCGTCTGCCCCTGATCATCCGTCCCGCCTTCACCCTGGGCGGAACCGGGGGTGGCATTGCCTACAACCACGAGGAGTTCGAGGAACTGGCCAAGCGCGGAATCGACCTGTCCCCGGTGTCCGAGATCCTGATCGAGGAATCCCTTCTGGGCTGGAAGGAATTCGAGATGGAGGTCATGCGCGACCACGCTGACAACTGCGTCATCGTCTGTTCGATCGAGAACTTCGATCCCATGGGCGTGCACACCGGCGATTCGATCACGGTGGCCCCGATCCAGACCCTGACGGACAAGGAGTACCAGATCATGCGCGACGCCTCGTTCGCCATCATCCGGGCCGTCGGGGTCGAGACGGGCGGATCCAATATCCAGTTCTCCGTCGATCCGACCACCGGACGGATGATCGTCATCGAGATGAATCCCCGCGTCAGCCGGAGTTCGGCGCTGGCATCGAAGGCGACCGGTTTTCCCATCGCCAAGATCGCGGCCAAGCTGGCGGTCGGCTATCTCCTCGACGAGATCCGCAACGACATCACCCGCGAGACCCCGGCGAGCTTCGAGCCCACCATCGATTACGTCGTCACCAAGGTTCCCCGCTTCGCGTTCGAGAAGTTCCCCCAGGCCGACCCGACCCTGACCACCCAGATGAAATCGGTGGGCGAGGCGATGGCCATCGGGCGGACCTTCAAGGAAAGTCTCCAGAAGTGCCTGCGTTCCCTCGAAATCGGCCGCAGCGGACTGGGCGGTGACGGCAAACCCTGGCGGATCGGAACCGAGGTTTATGGCGACCGGGACATCCTTCCCAGGGACGTCATCATCCGGAAGCTGTCCGTTCCGAACGCCGAGCGGGTGTTCTTCATCCGTCATGCGTTCCGGGCCGGATTCACGGTCGATGACATCTTCAACTTCACGAAGATCGATCCCTGGTTCCTGACGCAGATGCGCGAGATCGTCGACGTCGAGGAGGAACTCGCCCGTAGCGTGGCCTGACCGGAAGGGGCTCCGTTGAAGAACCGACATCAGCCGCGGAGAAGCGGAGAAGCGGAGTCCCAAGGCTTGTACGGCGACGGAACCCGGGGGATCCAGACGGACCGCCGATCTCCGCACGGCGTGCCTCTTGAGTTTGTTCTCACGAATGTAGGCCCGCTGCCCTCAGCGGGCGCTTTCACATCGCCGCCTGAGGGCAGGCGGCCTACATCCATGACACACTCAAGAGGCACCCATCCGCACGGCGGACCGCTGACGGTTTTCCGATCTCCGCTTCCCCGCTTCTCCGTTGCCACCCCGACGACGGTCACGCTGCGAGCGGGAGCCCATGCCTGACGTCGTTCTCAGCGAGGCGTTCTTCCAGAAGTCCGCCGGGTGGGAAGCGGTGCAGCATGCCCGGATCCTGCTCGGTTCCGGCAAGGTGCTTTCCTCCAACTGGACGCCGCCCCTGCTCAAGGGCGTGGTCCAGTCCGGCGACACCTCCTATCGAGCCAGTCTGGTCATCAAGTCCGAGCTGGAGATCGACAACCTCTGCACCTGCCGTCAGGCCCGGGAGTTCGGGACCATCTGTCCCCACGTCGTTGCCGTGGGATTGCACTGGCTCAAGCCCGCCGCAACCCCCGTCATCGCCAAGCCCTCCTCCGCTCCAACTCCGACCCCCGCGGCCGCCGCTCCCTCCCGTCCCCTGCAGAAGAAGGATCCTCTTCGTCTCCGTCGGGATCCGGCCGGACCACCTCTCGCGGTGCACGTCGTGTTGCCCCCCCATTTCCAGGAGGCACTCCAGCGCGGCAGGCTGATGCTGGTTTTTGAAGGAGTGGTGGGGAAGGAACGTGCGCCCCTCGATTCCTTCGTCCGGAGGGGTGCCTTCCACCTGTCCGCCGAAGACGAAGCGGTGTTGTCGGCCGCCGAGGAGGCCACCGGCGGGGATACGCCGGGCATGATCCAACTCCCGGCCCGGGATCTCGCGGCATTGCTGCCCGCACTCGGGGGATTCCCGCGGATCACCCTGGGACGTTCCCAACCCTTCCGGGTGGAGCGCGAGGCGGCCATGCTTCCCCTGCGCGCCACCCTGGCGGCCGATGGGACCATCACCCTCGCCCTCCAACCGCAGGGGCACCCTCCCGTGATCCTCCCGCTGGATGCCTCGCTCTGGATCCTGCTTCCCGGACCGCCTCCAGCGTTGGCACCGCTGGCGATCGCCGGTCCGTTTCGCGAGGCGCTGCAACGCCCGATCACGTTGTCGCGTGCCCAGATTCCCGCCTTCCTTTCGCAGGACTGGCCGAAGCTCGCCGCCACCGGGAAGGTCGAGGCGAACTTCCAACTGACCGACTTCGAACTCGCGCCGGCAGCCCCCCGGTTCCATCTCGAAATGGCAGGGGGTCTCGCGCAGCTCACCGCCACCCTTCAATGCGCCTACGGACCACGGATCATGACGATCGGCGTCACCCGCTCCGACGAGGCCGCCTGGCTGCCCGACCCGTCCAACCCGCGGCGCTACGGCACGCGCGATCTGGCCGCCGAACACGCCGCCTTCCAACGTCTGCGTCAGGCGGGATTCTCCGGACCGGACAGCCAGGGACGATGGCAACTCAGTGGGCAGGATCGGGTGCTGACCTACTTCGCACGGGTTCATCCGCGGCTGGAGCGGGAGTGGACGGTCAACCTCGAGGAACGCCTCGATCGCTCGACCCAATCAACTTTTGAACGGGTCACCCCGGAACTCCGGGTCACTTCCAGCGGCGAGCAGTGGTTCAACCTCGAAGTGTCCTACGCCTCCGCCAGCGGCGGATCCATTCCGGCGGCCGAAATCCAGCAGTTGCTCCGCGGCGGTTCCCGTCGGCTCCGCAATGGCAAGCTGGCCATGATCGATTCCGGTGCGGTGGAGGAACTCCAGGAGATCCTCGTCGATTGCGCCCCCGAACAGGCGGGTGGAAATGGCGGGGAGACGACCCGGTATCGGATGGGCAACGCCCAGGCGGGCTT
>CAMCFL010000090.1 GCA_945873715.1 Akkermansia muciniphila | reverse complement strand
GCGATGACCTTCCGTTCGGCGATCTCGCTGACCTGGGTGACCACCTCGTCCATGAACTGGCGATCGTGGGAGATGAGCAGCAGCGCACCGGAATAGTTGGCCAGGTATTGCTGGAGCCAGAGCAGCGAAACCAGGTCGAGGTGGTTGGTCGGTTCGTCCAGCAGGAGGAGGTCCGGCTCCATCACCAGCAAACGGGCGAGATGCGCCCGCATCACCCAACCGCCGCTCAGTTCCTTGGCTTTCCGCTCGAACTCATGTTCCCGGTAACCCAACCCGGCAAGCATCTTCTTGGCCTTGGCATCCACCTGGGGATCGGTCAGGGCATCGTGCTTGGCGTGGGCTTCCATGTAGGCCGGCGTCTCCACGGCACCCGATGCCTCGAGTTCCTTCAGGATCTTTTCCATTCGAACCACCTCGCCGGCGCGACCCGTGGCCAGGTCCAGGACGGTCTCCTCCCCCACCGACTCCCCTTCCTGCGGGAGGTAACCCACCATCGTCCAGGCGTCGCGTTCGACCGTGCCCTCGACGGGTTGTTCTTCGCCAAGGATGATGGAAAACAAAGTGGATTTGCCGGCGCCGTTGGGCCCGACGAGGGCCACTTTGTCGCCGTAGTTCACCTGGAGGGACGCGCCTTCAAACAGGACGCGTCCGCCGTAGGACATCTTGAGATCGCGAATCGTGAGCATGCAAACCCGCTCAGGGCGAGCGGACAGACGATCTTGCAACAGATCCGCGTCGGGTGCGAGCGCAGAGGCGGGGACCTGCTCCACAACCACGACGCAACGGGCGCACGGGTGGAACAACCACGGCGCAACGAACGCCACGTCCGGTCCTGTAGCACGTGGTGTCCGTCGCTTCGTGGTGGCTTCAGCCTACCCGGACCTGCGTTCGTCGTGGTGAAACCAGTGCCGGCGGGCCGCCGGATACCCCCACCTTGGCAGGCACGGGGTGTGGAAGTGGAACAACCACGGCGCAACGAACACCACGTCCGGTCCTGTAGCACGTGGTGTCCGTCGCTTCGTGGTTGTTTAATCCTGCCGCGGACCTGTGGGCGTCGTGGTGAAACCAGTACCGGCAGGCCGCCGGATACCCCCGCCTTGGCAGGCACGGGGCGTGGAAGTGGAACAACCACGGCGCAACGAACACCACGTCCGGTCCTGCAGCACGTGGTGTCCGTCGCTTCGTGGTTGTTTAATCCTGCCGCGGACCTGTGGGCGTCGTGGTGAAACCAGTGCCGGCAGGCCGCCGGATACCCCCGATTGGGACGTCAGGTTCCCTCTTCCGGGAAGTAGTACTCGATGTAGCCGATCATCATCTCTTCGAAGGTCTGGTTCCCCCATTTGACCGTGCGATCGGGAGCGGGATTGGCCGGGTTACCCGCGCTGTTGTCGTACCAGGCGGTGGCGCGCAGGCGGCTGCCCTTCGCCACCTTCAACGGTTCGGCCAGTCGATAGCTCAACTGCCAGTTGAAATCGAAACGTGGCACGTCGAGAACCACCCGGGACTTGCCATCCGGGGCCTGCACCTCGTACCGGAACGCCTTTCCCCGGACGTGCATGTGCGGCAGGAACGAGAGGATCCGCGCCTCCCGCGGCACCGGCAATGAGGCGTATTCCTCATGATTCGACGCCCCCGCAGGAATGCGGAGGGTCGGATTGGCGATCCCGACCACATGCACGCGATGCCGGGGCTTCTCCGGGGTGTAACGGAACCCGATCCGGATCTGGTCGTTGGTCGCGGTTCCATTGGGAGTGTAATGGATCTGGAACTTGAGCGTGGAACCCGCCGGGAGCGACTTGCCGAACCCCTCGGGAAAGCTCTGCGAGGTATTGCCCGGAACGTACGCCCCGAAAAACCCGGAGATCTCGTCGGCGGTGGCGTCCTTGCGTCGTTCCTGGGTGACACCGGCCGGCACCACGAACACCAACACATGATGGACGACGGCCCGGGCGGTCGGTCGGATCTCCATGGCGCTGATCCAACGATCTTCAGTGAGCCCGGTCGGCACCGAGGCATACTGGTAAGCCATCACCCCTTCGGCCGGGATCTGGATCGGGTTCGCCACCTGAAACACCTCATCGGGCTTCCCGATCAACCATTCGCCGCCGTGCTTGCGCGGAAGCGGTGCCTCGGCGGGATCCCCGCCGGGTCGATCCCCGGCAAGCCAGGAGAGCAGATCGGCGCGATCCTCCTCTGGCAGGGAGCGATCGTTCATCCACGGCGAGTGGGTGGCCCCGGGCAACGGTGCGGCGAACCAGGGCGGCATCTGTCCCTTCTCCACCTGCTTTCGGATCATGGCCGCGTGGCCCACCACCTGGTCATAGGTCTCCAGCGGAAACGGCCCCAACCCGCCGGCATGATGGCATTCGCCACAGTGAACCTGCATCAGCCGTGAAACCCGCCCGTGCCAGGTCACCTTTGAGGCTGAAGCGCCGCTCGCCCGAGCCTCGGGAACTTCCAGGATACAACCGGGTGCCGTCGTCGCCGCCAGCACTGGCGCGTCGCCCCGCTCCAACGCCGCCAACGCCTCCGTCAGGGGCCGGCGTCGGGCGGACTCCCGCGAGTACCCAATGCCATACTGATCATCAACCGCTCCCCGGTAGACCACCGTCCCGGCGGCATCGACGACAAGGACTTCCGCCGTGGTTCGCAGTCGAAGGTCCCGGGTGACACTTCCATCGACATCGTGGATCACCGCGCCCTTCCAACCGGCACCCTTGGCCAGCGTTTGAAGGTCCGACACTGGATCCACGGCCAAGGCACCGACGAACACAAATTCCACCCCCTTGGCGGACCATTCCTGTTCGAGCCGTCCCAAACCCGGGGCGTACTTGCGGCTCACCGGACAACTCGAGGAGGTCACGGCAATCACCCGGCCGCGCCCGGTGGGCTTCGAACCGAGATCCAAGGTCCGCCCGTCCACCGTCCGAGCTTCCCGATGCGGCAGACGACGTCCGACCCCGACCGTTGCCGGAGCCATCGGCTGAAGGCTTTCGGCAAGCGGTTCGACCGTGGCGTCGGAGGGGAGGGATTCGCGGTCGGACTTGGCCACCCGCGCCCAGCGTCGGTCGGCGGCAAATTCGGTCACCGACTCGCTTACCTCGCGTCGGGTCAGGATTCCATCCTGGTCCTTGTCGAGGAGCACCATCATGCCGGGATTCTTCAGTTCGGCAGCGGTGACGCGCCCGTCCTGGTTGACGTCATACTGATCGAACATCTCCGCCAGACTGGGGCGCTTCTCCCGACGTGACCGCGCCTGATTGGGCTGGTTGGTCGAGGCAACCCCCTGCCCGAGGCATTCCATCCCCAGCGCCAGGGATCCTGCCAGCAACAGCAGAACCCCACCCCGATGCATTCCCCGATTCATCCACAGACCTAAGCCCATGCCGACAAAGACGCAAGGGATGATTCCAAGGTTTCATCCGGGCGGGTGCAACTTGAGTTTGTTGTCACGGTTGTAGGCCCGCTGCCCTCAGCGGGCGGAACTCTCATCGCCGCCTGAGGACAGGCGGCCTACAGCACCAACAAACTCAAGACGAACCCCAGTCTCGCCCTGTGGGTGAGGACGGCTTGGCGAAGGATGGCTGAATCATCTGCGCCATCTGCGGATAGTCCTCCGGTTTTTAGGTTCATCCGGGCGGGATCCTCCCGCACCCTTGGCTTCATGGCGCAGCGTCCGTCCCGCCCCCCCACCCGAGAACTGCGGGTCGTCGGGGTCATGTCCGGCACCAGCATGGATGGGGTCGATTGCGCCCTCTGCTGTTGCACCCCGGATCAGGTGACCCTGGACCGCGTCTGGTCGGACCGTTTTCCGTCGGCGCTGGCCCGAAGGCTTCAAGCCACCGCCCGGGGCGAATCGGCGGCATGGGAATGCGGCCAACTCCACCACGACCTCGGACGGTTCTACGCCCGGGTGATCGCCGCAGGGCTGGGGTCGGACCAGGCCGATGCGGTCGGGCTCCACGGCCAGACGGTATTCCATCAACCCCAACGGCCCGCCGCAGCCACCTGGCAGATCGGGGAACCCGCCTGGATCGCCGAGCGCCTGGGACTCCCGGTGATCTCGAACTTTCGCGCTGCCGACCTCGCCGCCGGGGGCCAGGGAGCACCGCTCGCCACCTTGTTCCATCGGGTCGCCTTTACCCGTCCGGGTGGGTGGACCGCCGTCCAGAACCTCGGCGGGATCGGCAACGTCACCGCCATCGACCACACCGACACGTCGGTTCCCCCGCGGATCCTGGCCTTCGACACCGGCCCGGCCAACCTGCTCCTGGACTTCGCCGTGCGCCGGATCACCGGCGGACGATGGACCTACGACCAAGGCGGTCGCCGCGCGAGCCGCGGCCGGGTGGACGCGGTCCGGCTCGCCCGATGGATGAAACATCCGTTCTTCCGTCAGCGCCCTCCCAAGAGCACCGGTCGCGAACAGTTCGGCGAAGGCTTTCTCGACGCGATCCTGGCCGAATGGCCGGAGGCGATGGCGGACCGCGGAACGCATCTGCTGGCCACGCTGACCGAGTTCACCGCGCTCAGCATTGCCGAAAACTACCGCCTCCACCTCCCGTTGCCGGCGGGGAGGGTCCCAGCCCGGCTCATCCTGACCGGCGGCGGCGCGGCCAATGTCCACCTGACCGACCGGATCGGCTTCCATCTCCAGGGCTCCCATCCGGGACTGCACCGGGTGACCTCCGACGAACTGGGCTGGCCGCGCCAGTCGATTGAACCCGCCGCTTTCGCTCTTCTGGCCGCGTATCGGCTGTGGGGACTTCCAGGAAACCTTCCTGAAACCACCGGTGCCGCAGGCCCCCGGCTCCTCGGCCAGATCACCGGGAGTGCGTCTGTAGGCCCGCTGTCCCCAGCGGGCGTTGCAGCATCGCCGCCTGAGGGCAGGCGGCCTACAGCCGGGCCAAACTCAGGGGGCACCGTCCCAAATTCCCCATGAAGCCACGTTATCTCCTGCAGAAATTCCTCTTCGGTCTCGCGATCGTCCTTGCTCTGGCAACCGTCGCCGCCCTCGGCATCGCTGCGGCGTTCGACACCCGGCTTCCCGTGAATGCCGCCTGGGCCCTGGTCATCGTCCTGCCCGTCTTCATCCTCGGATGCATCGGGGCCTGCGCGGGGTTCCTCTTCGTCCGCATGCTCCAGGGCGAGGGCCTGGGAAAGGGCTTCATCGCCGCCGCCGGTGGGGTCCTGCTCTGCTTTCTGGCCGCCACCGTCTTCCAGATCGTGCGCGGACGCACCCCCCGCGACGACGCCCGCCAACGGGCATCGCGGGAACTCGCCGCACTCGCCTCCAACCCAGTCGCCTTCTTCGATCGGGTGGATCAGGTGTCGCCGCTCGACGACCCAACCCGCGCGCAGATCGAATCCCTGATCGGATTCCAGGGCTTCCGGAATGCACGACCCGACCTGGTCAACGCCTACTTCGCCCGTGGCACCAACGCGGTTCCGCCCGGCGCATGGATTCCCCGGCACCTGCTGTTTGGCATCCCGTTGATCGTCGCCGACGCCGATCCGCAGCGACGGACCGATTTGGAGACCATCCTGCGAACGGTCCGGAGTCATTACCCGTCTGGCTTTCAACGGGCGTTCGGTCATCAGGGACAGACCAACACCCTGCGTGGGTTCGTCGAAGCCGAGGCGAAGACGGCGCCCAGCCCCGATCGATACCAACCTGTCCTGCGCCTGCTCATCGAGCGTTGACCCAGGAACCCCAAGCCGGGGGGATGGGCGCGGCTTACGACCCACCCTTTGACCGGACCCCGAACCCGAGGCACGCCACAGGCGCGGCAGCGTCCTGGAGTGCGTGCAGCGTCAGCTGCCGCTTTCGCCCGCTGCGCCGCGTGGGCGATCGCCACACCGCCCCGCCGGTTCCCCGCGCCGCGAGGGGAGGTCGCTCCCGCACACGCCTAGGGCACAAGAACGCCGATGGTGTCCGTATTGCCCGCGACCAAAGCGGCAGCTGACGCTGCGCGCACTCCAGGACGCTCCGCGCCGTTCGTGAATCGGGGAACGAGCGACCGCAGGCCGCATCCCGGATTGCCGTGCCCGGGACATGGGGCGAGGACGCCCACGGTCCCAGGATCGCCATCTCCCTTTCCATCACAGGAGGTGACAGAATCCTTCGGCTTGGGGAACCTACCGTCCAAGCATGCAACTGGAGCTCCTCACGCCGACCGACGATCCCCACTTCGGAGGGGGCTTTTTCCTTCGCTTTACCTTCGACGAATCCGAGCGGACTGGCCTCCCGAGCGCGATCTGGCTGGCGGACGCCTCGCCGTCCCCCGCGATGGATTTCGCGATTCTCGACCTGGACCTGCTGCTGATCCCCTGGGACGGCGTCACGGATCCGCCGGAAGCGATGCGCGGCACCGAAATCGCGTTCGTCCTGGTAGCGAAAATGGACGAGGACAACGTGGAGATCCACCCGGACATGACTCCGGACCCGGATTACATCCTTCTCCAGGAGGCCCTGCAAAAGGGACTGACGGAAGAGCACTGGTCGCAATTGGGCCAGTGGCATCGCATTGCCAGTTGGGGACAGGCTGAGCATGCCAACCCGGAAATGCTCGAACCCGGTTTCGTCAACATCGCCCAGGAAGGCCCCGTCCGAGTCCGCTTTGACTCCCTCTTCTGGCTGCCCGATTTGACCGTGTTGATCGAACCCGACGTCTGGCAGGTCCAGGACATCTACTCGATCGACGCCCCCGGGACGGACGTGGTCGTCGAGATCGAATGCACCGCCGATTCCCTGGAGCAGGACCGGGAACTGACCGACGCGGAGGTGGACGCGCTGTTGGAGGATCCGGATGCCCTCTTCAACGAGGATTCATCCCGGCTGACCCTGCGCTGGAATTGCACCACCGGGGTGGTCGAGGAACTGGCCCGGAAAAACACCCAGGTCACCGTCGACGAGATGCGGTCGAAGATCGTCGCGGCCATGCCCGGGCTTCCCGCTCGATTCCTCCGTCGCCACGCCCTCATGACCCGGGTGGTGGAACAGGAACGGAATCGACTCTCGGAAGAGATGCAGGCCTTCTCAACTCCGATGTACCCGGAGTACGTCGCCCCCGAGCCTCTTCCCGAGTTCCTTTCTGGACCGACGCCCATCGCCCGGTCCACGCCCAAGGTGGGCCGAAACGACCCCTGCCCCTGCGGTAGCGGCAAGAAATCCAAGAAGTGCTGCGGATGAACAAACTCCGGATGGACGAGCTCTGCGAGTCCGCATCCTCCCCGTAGGCGACGAGGTCACGAGGCTCACTTCACTCCGGCGGGGAACGCTCGCCGGCCGGGGTACGTCCGAATGGAAGTCAGAGTCTCCTGACGTCGTCTCCTACGGGTAGGCGACGAGGTAACGAGGCTCACTTCACTCCGGCTGGGAACACCCCTCGGCCGGGGTGCGACCGAATGGAAGTCAGAGTCTCCTGACGTCGTCTCCTACGGGTAGGCGCCGAGGCTCACTTCAATCGGGCGAAACCATCCGAAACTTTTGGCGGGGCCATGGGTTCGAAGGCAGGGAATGAAACCATTCCCGACAAAATCGAACGCAACATGCGCTCCTCCACCCTCCTCATCGCACTGACGACCTCCCTCGTCTCCGGCCTCGTCGGCTATTCCGTGGGACGACTCTGGGAGGGAACCCCGACCCAATTCTCCGCCGATGTCCCCACCAAGGCGGAATACCTGACCTCAACGGATTCGTTCTCCGAGGTGGAACAGGCCCGCAAGCTGATCGATGCCCTCAGCCTGCGCTACGTCGATCAGGCCAACCGTCTGGTGTACCAGAAGAACAAAGCCCCTCGGGCGACCTCGGCTCCCGAGGGGGCCGATGGGACGCCTTCCGAGATCACGGTCGCCCTCGAAAATGCGGCCCATGAATTCCGCGGCACCGGCAGCAAGGCCAACATCACTCGAAACCTGTTGCTCGCCCTCAAGCGGGATCATTGCCCCCGACGCTGGGTCGAGGTCTATCTGGACGCCCTCTACCGGATGCCCCTGGAGCCATTGGTCGCGGAACTCGCCCGCGAATCCCTGCAGATCTCACGGGCGGCTGGGCGGGGTCCGGACGTCGCCGCAGCGCTGCGCCATCTCGCCGCCACGCCCGGACCGTTCGAAGGCCGAACGGAATTGGTCGAACTCCTGTCACAGCAGCAGGCTCAGGCAAAACTTTGAATCCCGCTCCGACCATGCAAGACATCGTTCCGCCCCTGTCGTCCGCCCCCGAGGTGCGCCGGCCCAACCGCTCCCGGTTCCTGTGGTTCCTGATGGCCTTCGCTCTGCTGACCTTCGGCCTCCGGACCCAATTCCGCCTGGTGCTGGTCAAGGGCCAGAGCATGGCACCCACCCTGGCTTCCGGTGAACTGCTCCTCGTCAGCACCCGCGCCTACCTCAAGGCACCCCCTGCCCGCGGCGATGTGGTGGTCGCCCGCTACCAGGGCGAACTGATCGTCAAACGCGTCGTCGGACTTCCAGGCGAAACCGTCGATGCCCGCCACGGACACGTACACGTCGACGGCCGGCCCCTGCTGGAATCCTACCCATTGGCCGGAGGATGGCTGGACATCCGCGCCGGCTTCCTCATCGACGGAAGCTACGCACTCCTCGGCGACAACCGTTCCCTCCCATCGACCGTCCTGGTGCACGCCGTCGTTCCCGAAGACCGCTTCGTCGGGAAGGTCGTGGGCTCACTTCACCTCTGGCCGGTCTGAGCGGGCGGGCGGGGGGGAAAGATTTCAGTTTCAAGGTTCAAGGTTCAAGCCGGACCCCGGAGGGACGAGTTCCACGAGTCCCCATTTCCGCACGAGTCCCCGCCGTTCTGCGACAGCGCCGGAATCGCCCACGAAACACACGAATCAAGAAGCAGCCTGCCCTTCCCTTCTCCGCATCCTCCGCGCCTCCGCGTGAGATCAGTCACTCCCTCCTCGCGCCAGCACCGGCGAGCACCCGTTACCTCCATGCAACGGGACGCGGAGGATTCATCCGACGGTCTGACCCGGTGACGGAGTCCCGTCCCATCCGCGTTCATCCGCGCGATCCGCGGTCGATCCTTCCCCCTGCCTCCGACAAGGGATCGTGGGCCTCTCGGGTT
>CAMCFL010000089.1 GCA_945873715.1 Akkermansia muciniphila | reverse complement strand
GGCAAATCCACCCTGCTGCTTGCCATCGGCGGCATGCTTCGTCCGGAGTCAGGGACCGTCTCCGTGAGTGGCAAGGACCTGTACGCCCTGTCCGCGGCCGACCGCGCCCGCTTCCGCGCGGCTCAGATGGGCTTCGTCTTCCAACTCTTCCATCTCGTCCCCTACCTGACCGTCCGCCAGAACGTCCTGGCCGGGATGACCCCAGCCCAGGCGCGCGCCGCGTCGGCGCAGATCGATGAACTGCTCTTCGAACTCGGCCTCGGCGAACGGCGGAATGCCCTGCCCGGAACCCTGTCCGCCGGCGAACGCCAGCGGGCGGCCCTCGCCCGCGCCATGGCCCGCAAGCCACCGTTGATCCTGGCGGATGAACCCACCGGCAACCTCGATCCCGCCAACGCCGTCGTCGTGTTCCAGCACCTCGACCGCTACCGGCGCGCCGGCGGCACCGTCCTCGTGGTCACCCACGGCAATGATGCCGCTCCGTACGCCACCCGCACCCTGCGACTTGAAGCCGGCCGGCTTGTGGACTCCCCCCTTTCTTCCATCCCCGTCCCTGTCTCCCCGTGAAACTCCCCGTCACCCTCCTCGCCCTGGCCCTCGGAACCGTCGTCACCTACGGCACCGATTGGCCCACCTACCGACGCGACTATTCCCGCAGCGGCGTTTCCCCGGATCCATTGCCAGCCAACCTCACCGAGGCCTGGTCGTGGAAGTCGGCTCATCCGCCCCAGCCCGCCTGGCAGGGCGAGGCCAAATGGGACGGCTGGAACAAGGTGTACGACATGAAGGCCCGCCAGACCTTCGATCGCGCCTTCCACGTCGTCGTCGCCGGGGATCGCGCCTACTTCGGTTCCTCCGCCGATGATCAGGTCCGGTGCCTCGACGCCCGCACCGGCGCGCCCCTCTGGACGTTCTCCACCGAGGGACCGGTCCGCCTCGCACCGTCGATCGTGGACGGCCGCGCCTACTTTGGTTCCGACGACGGCTGCGTGTATTGCGTGGACGCCGCCAGCGGCAAACAGGTCTGGAAAGTCCGGGCCACCCCGGTCGACCGCCGCATCCCGGGCAACGGCCGTCTGATCTCGGTCTGGCCGGTCCGCACCTCGCTCGTCGTGCAGGATGGACTGGTCTACACCTCGGCCGGAATGTTTCCCGCCGAGGGGGTCCACCTGATGGCGTTGGAAGCCGCCACAGGCGCGGAGAAGTGGCGTCAGATCCAGACCGACCTCCCCGCACAAGGCTACCTCCTCGCCTCGAAATCCCGGCTCTACGTGCCGGCTGGTCGCAACAATCCAGCCGTGTGCGATCTCCAGAACGGCAAGCGCGTCCGGGTCGTCGAAGGGGCCGGTGGCACCTACGCCTTGCTGACGGATGACATGCTGGTCTTCGGTCCCGGCAAGACCGGCCAACTGGGTGCTGTCGAAGAGGGGCAATCGGATCAACTCGCCACCTTCCAGGGCAATCACATGATCGTCACCCCGACCCGGTCTTACCTGCACTCGGACACCGAGATCACCGCACTGGATCGGGCGAGGTATCTCGAACTCGCCCGGGAACGGAAGCGTCTCGCCACCACCCAGGGCGCGGTGAACAAGAAGCTGAAGGCCCTCGGAAAGAAGAACGGTACCGAGACCGAACGCGACGCGCTCCAGGCCCAACTCGGCGACCTCGGCAAGCGCCTCGATGCGGCCACCCTCGGCATGGACCAGTGCCTCCTCTGGCGCGCACCGTCTTCCTGGCAGCATTGCGTGGTCCTCGCCGGAGACACGCTCATCGCCGGTGGCACCGATGAAGTCGCCGGAATCAGCGCCGCCGACGGCAAGGTCACCTGGCGACGCAAGGTCAGCGGCCGCGCTTACGGCATCGCCGCCTCCAACGGAGCCGTCTTCGTCAGCACCGATCAGGGCACCATCCACTGCCTGAGATCCGGCGGAACCCAGGCCTCGGTCCACCCGATCGCTCCCGCCATCGCCCCGTGAAGCCCGGCCACTCCCATCCCCTTCCCTTCCTCTTCATGAATCCATTCCGCCGGATCTCCCCGCTCGCGCTCGCCGTCGCGCTCTTCCTTCCTTCCGCCCTCGCCCAGGAAACCGGCCTGATCGGCCACTGGGAATTCTCCCCGGATCGCACCCAGAACTCGGGGATGCGCGCCGTGTCCGGCAAGGAAGTCACCTTCTCGGGCGGCCCCCGCGTCATGAAGGACCCGCCGCCAGCCCGCATTGAACTGCCCGGTCGCGACGAAGGCATCCTCATCTCCGCCACGCTCGACAAGGCGCTCGTTCCCACCCGGGAGATGACGGCGGAAGCCTGGGTCCGTGTGGATCGCGTGACCCAATGGGGCGGCATCCTCGGTGCGATCCAGGACAACGGCGAATTCGAGCGCGGCTGGATCCTCGGGTTCGTGAATTCCAACTTCTCCCTGGGACTCGTTTCCGAGAAGACCTCCAGGCTCACCTACCTCAGTTCGACCACCACCTTCGAAACCAATCACTGGTACCACGTCGTCGGCACCTACGACGGCACCGAGATGCGCGTGTTCGTCAATGGCGCGCTCACCGGCACCTCCAAAGAACAGTCCGGTCCGATCCTCTACCCGCCCTCGGCTCCGATGGTCATCGGTGCCTACAAGGACGACGACGAACGCTACCCGCTCGCCGGTGCGATCCATGAGGTCCGTCTCTATCGCCGCGCCCTGGCCGCCACCGAGGTGGCCGCCCATTACAACGCGAAGAAGTCCCTCTTCCCCAAGGCCACTCCCGCACCCCGCTTCTTCAAGCCCGCCTACGGTCCGTTCGTGGACTGGCAGGATCGCAAGTCCGCGGTGGTCACCTGGGAAACCGATGCGCCCCAGCCCACCCGTCTGACCCTCGACGAACCCAATGGCTCGAAGCGCGATCTCGGCGACGGTTCCCTCAACACCCGGCACTCCGTCCTCCTCAACGGCCTGGAACCCGACCTCGAATATCATTACCGCCTGATCGCCCCGAATGAAGGCGAACGCCCGGTCATCAGCCGGCGCTACCAGTTCGACACCTCGTTCTACTATCAACCCGCCCGCGCCGCGAAATCCGGCGTCGCCACCGCGCCCTCCGCCCTTCGCGCCGGCGAAATCCTCAAGGCCAGCGGCGTGAAGCAGGGTTACTGCCTGATCTTCGGTGCCACCAACGCCCAGGTTGCCGTCGAACTCGTCCGCCAGAGCGATCTCGACGTCATCCTCGTCGAACCCGACGCCACCCGCATTCCCGCCCTGCGTGCCACGCTCGACGCCACCGCAACCCAAGGGATGCGCGCAAGCGTCCAACACGTCACCGGCACCCAGCTTCCCTACGGCGATCTCCTCGCCAATCTCATCGTCTTCGAAGGCCCGCAACCTCCCGCCCTGGCCGCCGCCGAGATCCACCGGGTCCTGCGACCGGCCGGGGGTGCGCTCCTCGCCGCCTCCCGCGCCGCCGACGAATCCGCTTGGCGCCGATGGCTGGGAGATTCCGCCCTCAAGGGAGCCGAGCTCAGCGTCGCCGGCGATTTCCGCCTCCGCTTCCAACGCGGCAAGCTGCCCGGTGGCGGCGAATGGGGGCATCAATACGGTGGGCCCGACAATTCCTCCTGTTCCCAGGATGAACTGGTGAAGGGCGATCTGCAGGTCGCCTGGTGGGGGGATCCCGGCCCTCGCCCGATGCCCGACCGCGGTAACCGCAATCCCGCACCGCTCAGCGTCAATGGCCGCCTCTTCGTCCAGGGCAACCGGATCCTCTTCGGCCTGGACGCCTACAACGGTGCCATCCTGTGGAACTTCTCCGCCGCCGAAGTCCGCCGCGCCAATGTCACCCGCGACTGCTCCAACATGGCGGCCAGCGGCGACACCCTGTACCTCGCCCACAACCGCTATTGCATCGCCGTCGATGGACAGTCCGGAAACCGGCGCACCCGATTCGAAGTGCCCCGGACCGGTGCCACCGGACCGCGTGACTGGAGCTACGTCGCCGCCGGACGCGACCTGCTCATCGGCAGTCGGGTGAAGACCGACGGCTCCTATCTGGGCGACGACGGCGAGTGGTACGAGGAATACGCTCCCGACCAGGTGAGCCGCGTCACCAGCGACCTGCTCTTCGCGCTCGATCCACAGTCGGGCAAAGCCCTGTGGGAATACAGCGGCGGTGCCGTCCTCAACTCCACCCTCACCATCGGCGACGGCATGATCTTCTTTCTCGAGAGCCGCAACCCAGCCGCCGTCCAGGCTGCCTCCTGCCGTATCGCCAACGAGAACCTGACCGATCAACATCTCGTCTGCCTCGACCAGCGCACCGGACACAAACTCTGGGAGAAGGATCACGACTTCAAATCCCTCGAGTTCATGACCTACCTGGTCTACGGCAAGAACACCGTCGTCGTCACCGGCACCGACCGGAACAAGCACTACCACACCTTCGCCTTCAACGCCCCCGCGGCCAAGCAGCCCTCCGACTCCGGCGATGACATCGCCAAGGCCATCGGCGGACGTCTCCTCTGGTCCGAGTCCCACAAGGAGGACAAGGGCCACCACAGCGGACACCTGCAACATCCCGTGGTGATCGGGGACGTGTTCTACTCCGATCAACGTTCCTTCAATCTGGTCACCGGCGAAACCCTGCGTCGCGACCTTCCCGAGCGTCGCGGCTGCGGGATCATGTCGGCCGGCAAGGACGCCATCTTCTTCCGCCATCACTTCCATGGCATGTGGGATCTGGCCTCCAACAAACGCAGCCAGTTCGAAGGCATCCGTTCCGGATGCTGGCTCAGCCTGATCCCCGCCGGCGGCCTCCTGCTCGCTCCCGAAACCAGCGCCGGCTGCTCCTGCACCCACGCCATCCAGACCTCCATCGGCTACATCCCGAAGGCCGTTCAGTAGCGCCTTCCCAAGGCCCTCCCGGGACCGCGGGCGTCCTCGCCCGCCTCCCTCCTCCCTGCCCCTCAAGCGGCCGGGAGAAGACACTTCAAAGTTGTCCCCGAAGCCTCCATGGTCCCGCCATGCTCCGTCGGTTCGCCTCCATTCTCGTCCTGTCCCTCTGCACGTGGGTGACGTGCGCCCAGGGCCCGGATGACCAGTTCATCGTCGCCTACAACCTGATTCAGCAGGCCGAGCAATCGAAGGATGCCCGCCAGTCCTCCCGACTGTACGAGGAGGCCCAGAATCAGCTTCGCAAGATCCAGCGCGGATACCCGAACTGGAACGAGCGCGTGATCAACTATCGGTTGCGTTATTGCTCGGAAAAGATTGCGGGACTCCAGGAGGCCGTCGCCAGGACGCCCCTCCCCGCCACCAACGCCCCCGGCTCGGACCCCGCCGTTCCGGCAAATGTGCTTCCCGCACCCGACGCGCCCTCCGGCGAGGTGCTCACCCAGTTCAACGAGCTCAACGACCGCATCCGCCGTCTGGCTTCCGAGAAACAAAGGCTGGAGGCCAAGCTCCGGGAAGCCCTGTCCGCCCAGCCCGCCCCCATCGATCCGCGTGAACTCCAGGCGGCGGTCGAACGGATCTCAACCCTTCAGTCCACCAACAAGGCACTCCTGTCCAGGCTCGATGCCCAGGAAAACGAACGCCGTAACCTCGTCGACAAGGTCGTGGCCGAGGAAGCCAACCGCGCCCTCGCCGAGACCCGTCGTCAACTGGAGGACCAGAAGCAGGCTGCCGCCCGTCTGCAGAAGGAACGCAACGAGGTCGAAGCCCGCCTCCAGAAGATCCAGGACGATTCCCTTCGTCCCCTGAAGCTCGAGAACCAGACCTTGAAAGCCCAGGTCATTGATCTGAAGTCCGACACCGAGAAGGGAAAGCAGGTGGCCGGACTTTCCGCCCGCCTGACCCGCGTCCAGTCCGACCTGGAAGACCTGCGCAAACGCAACGAGACCCTCGCCACCGAGAAGGGAGCCCTCGAAAAGCAGGTCGAAGACCTCAAGGCCCGCCAGACCGAGGAGGGCATCGTCCGCATCGCCAAGCTCGAGACCGAACTCGCCGTCGCCCGTGGCAATGCCGAACGCGCCGCGCTCCACGCCGACGACCTGACGCTTTCCCTCGACCAGGAGAAGAAGGCCAGGACCACCCTCGAGTCGGAGAACAAGACCCTGGAACAACGGGTCTCCCAGTTGACCGCCCGGTCCACCGCCGATGCCGAGGCCCTCAAGACCCTGCAGACGGCCCTCGCGGCTGAACGCTCTGATCGAACCGAGGCCGAGGCACAACTCAGGGCCGCCGAACAGCAGCTCAAATCGCTCGTCCAACCCGCCGATTCCTCCGCCCCGGTGCCGAGTGATGCGGAAGCCCGGATCGCCGCCGCCCGCACCGAAGTGGTCCGCCTCCAGGATTCCCTCCGCCAATCCAGCCAACGCGAGGCGGAACTCCAGACCGCACTCGCCCAGGAATCGTCCCTTCGAAGCCGGCTCCAGAAGGAGAAGACCGACCTCGAAAACCGACTGGTGGCAGCCACCACCGCCCTGAAATCCCGTCCCCGGACCGATCCTGCCCCGACCCGCCAACTGGAAGAGCGTCTGGCCAGGCTGGAGAAGGAACGCGACGACCTCCAGAAGCGGCTTTCCCAACTCACCGTCCAGGCTCGTACCCGCCTGGCCGCCGTCCGCTCCTCTCCTGCCGTCACCCCACGGGACCGGGCGGTTGAGTTCCGGCTCTTCCGGCCTTGAAGGTGGGCCGCCAGCCAATCCGCCGTCGCCACTTCGGTCTGCGCTGCTGTCGCCTTCGCCCTCCCCATCGGGCGACGGCTCAGGCAGGCTGCGCCCCATCATGCGTCACACCGCAATTGATCCTGCGCTCTTCGTCGAAAACCGGGCTCGCCTCCGCCGCCTGCTCCTCCCTGGCTCGCTGGTCATCGTCAATGCCAACGACATCCCCGCCACCAACTCCGATGGCACCCGGCGCATGGCCGCCAATTCCGACCTGTTCTACCTGACCGGGGCCGAACAGGAGGAATCGGTCCTCCTCCTCTGCCCGGACGCCGAAGACGAGCGTCTCCGCGAAATCCTGTTCCTGCGCGAGACCAGCGATCTGATCGCCGTCTGGGAAGGTCACAAGCTCACCAAGGACGAAGCCCGCGCCCTCACCGGCATCGAGAACATCCAGTGGTTGCCTGAGTTGCCACGCATGCTCCATCGACTTGCCTGCGAAGCCGACCATCTCTACCTGAACTCGAACGAGCACAAGCGCGCCGAGATCGTCGCCGAGTCCCGTGACGCCCGGTTCACCCGCTGGATGCAGGAGCGCTATCCGCTCCACTCCTACCATCGTCTCGCCCGACTGATGCATCGCCTCCGCGTGATCAAGGCCCCGGCCGAGGTCGAACTCCTGCGACAGGCCTGCGCCATCACCAAGGCCGGATTCGAGCGCGTCGCCCGCTTCGTCCGTCCGGGGGTCAATGAGTGCGACGTCGAGGCGGAGTTCGCCCACGAGTTCGTCCGCCGCCGCGGTGACTTCGCCTACAACCCGATCATCGCCTCCGGCCACAACGCCTGCGTGCTGCATTACGTCGACAACAACCTCCCCTGCCAGGACGGCGACCTCCTCCTGCTCGACGTCGCCGCAAGCTACGCCAACTACAACGCCGATCTCACCCGCACGATCCCCGTCAACGGGCGGTTCACTCCCCGCCAACGGCAGGTTTACGAGGCCGTTCTCCGCGTCCTGCGCGCTTCCATCGCCGGGCTCACTCCCGGCAAGAAGCCCAAGCAATGGCAGGAGGAAGCCGAGGAACTCGTCGCCCGCGAATGCGTCGGGCTCGGACTCCTCACCCAGGCCGAGATCTCGGTCACCGTCACCGATCCTGCCCGCAAGGCCGTGAAGAAGTATTTCATGCACGGCAATGGGCATCCCCTGGGACTCGACGTCCATGACGTGGGTTTCACCACCGAACCCTTCGCACCCGGCTGGGTGATGACCGTCGAACCCGCCATCTATCTCCCCGCCGAGAAGATGGCCGTGCGCCTCGAGAACGACGTCCTGATCACCGAGGACGGCGTCGTCGATCTGATGGCCGACATCCCCATCGAACCCGACGACATCGAGCGGCTGATGGCCGGAAAGTGAGTTCATCGTCACCGCTGTAGGCCCGCTGCCCTCAGCGGGCGCTTCCTCTCATCGCCGCCTGAGGCAGGCGGCCTACAGCCGGCACATATCCTGAATCCAGCCGCGGCTCAGGGTGGGAAAGTGAAGGTGGGAAAGTGAAGGATTGCCCAGCCCGGAGGGCGTGATCATCCTCCCTCCCCTCCCGTGAACACTCCTGAACTGAGGCCGGTGGATGGACACGTGCACATCGTCGGCACCGGTGCGGGCGGCACCGGCTGCTGGCTCGATTCCTCCAGCGTCTTCCGTCGGTTGCAGGCCCGACTGCTCCTGACCGCCATCGGCATGGAACCGGAGTCCATCCACGGAGATTTCGACCGACTCTACATCGAGCATCTGCTGGCGAGACTTCGGGAGTCCTCGCTCGGCGCCGCCGTGATTCTCGGACAGGAAGAAGTTTACGACCCCCACGGCAAACGGGTTGAAGGTGCCGGGCTTTTCCACGTTCCCAACGACTACATCCTCCACCTCAGCCGCACCCACCCGGAGTTCATCCCCGGAGTCTCCATCCATCCCGGACGTCCGGATGCCCTTGAAGAATTGGAGCGGTGCATTGCCGGAGGCGCAGCCCTGATGAAGATCCTGCCGAACGTGCAGCACATCGACTGCTCCGATCGGAAGCACACCCGGTTCTGGGAACGGATGGCCGCCGCGAAGCTGCCGTTGCTCGCGCATACGGGTGGCGAAAAAACGTTGCCCGTCGTCGATCCCGAACTCGCCCATCCGCGCCGCCTGGAACTGCCGCTCCAGGTGGGCGTCACCGTCATCGCCGCCCACTGCGCGACCAAAAGCGCCCTCTTCGATGGAAATTGGTTTTCGGACTTCGTCGCGCTGACGCGCCGGTATCCCAATCTCTACGGCGACAACAGTGCCTTCAGTGTCCTCAACAATCGGATCCGCGGAAATACCGTTCCCGAAACCCTGAGGGAACCCTTGGCCTCACGGATCATCCACGGGAGCGACTGGCCGGTGCCGGTCAGCGGACTG
>CAMCFL010000088.1 GCA_945873715.1 Akkermansia muciniphila | reverse complement strand
CCGACAGTTCTTCGGCGACGCCGGCCTTCGTTTCGGCGGGTTGGCGCTGGGCTGGCTCATGGCTGGCCGCGGTGGCGGACGATTGCTGGCCAATGCCGCTCCCGGTGCGGCGGCGATCGACCGGGTGCATCCGCCGATTCCGGGCATGCCCCATTTCGCGCCCAAGGCGAAATCGATCATCTACCTGCACATGAACGGCGCGCCGTCCCAGATCGATCTCTGGGATCACAAGCCGGGGTTGCGGGCGCATTTCGACAAGAACCTGCCGGACTCGATCCGCATGGCGCAGCGCTTGAGCACCATGACCAGCGGGCAGGACCGTTTCCCGGTCGCGCCGTCGAAGTTCGAATTCCGTCAGCATGGCCGCAGTGGCATGTGGGTGAGCGACGTGCTCCCGCACACGGCGAAGATCGTCGATGAGATCGCCCTGATCCGCTCGGTGCACACCAACGCGATCAATCACGACCCGGCCTGCACCTTCGTGATGACCGGCAGCGAAGTGCCGGGCAAGGCGAGCATCGGTTCCTGGCTGGCCTACGGCCTGGGAAGCGAAAGCAATGATCTGCCGGCCTTCGTCGTCTTCACGCCGTCGTTCCCGTCCAGCGGCAACGGCCAGGCCATCTACTCCCGCATGTGGGGCAGCGGATTCCTCCCGACCCGTTACACCGGAGTGGCCCTCCGCGGCGCGGGCGATCCGGTGTTGTACCTCAAGAATCCTCCTGGCGTGGCGGCGGCCGATCGTCGGGACATGCTGGATGCGTTGAACGATCTCAACCGACGTCAGCACGGGGTCTATGGAGATCCGGAAATTCAAACGCGGATCTCCCAGTATGAAATGGCGTTCCGGATGCAGAGCAGCGTTCCCGAACTCACCGATCTCTCCGGGGAATCGGATGCGACGCTGGCGATGTACGGAACCGATGTGAAGCGCACGGGCAGCTTCACCCATTCCGCCATCATGGCGCGACGCTTGATCGAGCGCGGTGTCCGCGTGGTTCAGATCCTCCACCGGGGATGGGATCAGCACGACAACCTGCCCACCGCCCTGAAGAATCAGTGCCTCGATACGGACCAGGCCGCGGCGGCTCTGGTGACCGATCTCAAGCAACGCGGCCTCCTCGATTCAACTCTGGTGGTCTGGGGCGGTGAGTTCGGGCGCACCGTCTATTCCCAGGGAAAACTCACCCCCGACAACTACGGACGCGACCATCATCCGCGGAACTTCTGCATGTGGATGGCGGGCGGCGGGGTGAAGGGCGGCACGGTCTACGGTCAGACCGACGACTTCAGCTACAACATCGTCGAGAACCCGGTGCATGTGAACGACGTGAACGCCACCATCCTGCACGCGCTGGGCATTGACCACCGTCGCTTCACCTTCAAGAGCCAGGGCCTCGACCAGAAGCTCACCGGTGTCGAGGAGGCGAATGTGGTGAAGGAACTGCTGGCGTAGGGCGCGCCCGGGGGGTGCCGGCGGCCCGCCGGTACGGGGCCCAGGGGGCCAAACTCCACTACGCCGGAGGCATTTCAGGCAGATGTAGGCCGCCTGTCCTCAGGCGGCGCTGAGGAAACGCCCGCTGAGGGCAGCGGGCCTACAATGGTAACAACCACTCGGCGTCCTCGTCCCCACCCAGGCGCCCCTGCCCGCGATTGCAATCCGAAGGTGCGTCAGCCCATGGTTGACGAATATTCCATGAACCTTCTGCGCGCCCTGATGGCGCTCTTCACGATGTCGGTTTCGATGCTTGCCCAGACGGCGCCGGTGATCCCGCTCTGGCCGGCCGGTTCGGTGCCCGGTGCCCTCGGGGATTCCACCAATGATGCTCCCACGCTGACGGTCTACCTGCCCGAACCAGGCAAGGCCACCGGTGCCGCCATGGTGATCTGTCCGGGGGGTGGCTATGGCGGACTCGCCCAGCACGAGGGCAAGGATTACGCCCTCTTCCTCAATCGCGAGGGCGTCGCCTGCTTCGTCCTGAAGTACCGGCTGGGTTCCCATGGCTACCGGCATCCGATCATGCTCGGGGACGCCGCCCGCGCGGTGCGATTGGTCCGCCAGCGAGGATCGGAATGGGGCGTGGACGCGCTGCGCATCGGGATCATGGGCAGCAGCGCGGGAGGCCATCTCGCCTCGACGTTGGTGACGCATTTCGACGCCGGCGATCCCGATGCGAAGGACCCGATCGAACGGCAGAGTTCGCGTCCGGATCTGGGCGTGCTGTGTTACCCGGTGATCACGCTGGGGAAGTTCACGCACCAAGGCTCGAAGAATCACCTGCTGGGAGCGAATCCGCCGGCCGATCTGGTCGACTTTCTCTCCAATGAAAAGCAGGTGAAGAAGGACGGTCCGCCGGTGTTCCTCTGGCACACGCTGGAGGACAAGGCGGTTCCCGTGGAGAACGCCCTGATGTTCGCCCGGGCCCTGCGCGAGGCCGGGGTGCCCTTCGACCTCCACATCTACGAGGCGGGGCGTCACGGCATCGGCCTGATGTCGCCTCCGCCCCTCTTCGAGAATCCCCATCCGTGGGCCCGGGATCTGGTGTTCTGGCTGCGCTCGAAACAGTTTGTGAAGTAGGGGTGCCGGCGGTTTTGGAGTAGGCCCGCTGCCCTCAGCGGGCGCTTTCACATCGCCGCCTGAGGGCAGGCGGCCTACATCCATGACAAGCTCAAGATGCGCCCGATGCACCCCGAAGCTCGTCCCGGGAATTGACGGGGTGGGGATTCATCCGGGAAGGTTCGCATGCTGGAGTCCGGAGGGTTCCGGATTCCGAATGCGACCTTGAAACCGCAGTGGTTCATTCGCAGATGGCGCAGATAACGCAGATGGGGAGGCGCTGGGAGTCATCGAAGCCGAATTGGCGTCCTCACCCCGCGGGGAAGTCAAATCCGGGGCGAAATTTCCCCGTTATCTGCGCCATCTGCGCCATCTGCGGATAGTACTCCGGTTCCTGAGTTCAAAATGCACCGAATCTCCCTCCATTTCCTCGCGGTCGTGGCATTCGCCTTCGCCCAGGTCGCGGCGGCGGATCCGGCGGCGCTGTGGTCGGGTTCGGTGCGTGCCCTGTTCGACCTTCATTGCGTGAAGTGCCATGGGCCGATCGAACAGAAGAGCGGCCTCGAGTTGGACACGCCCGAAGCGGTCCTCAAGGGCGGGGACGAGGGCAAGGCGGTGGTGCCGGGGGATCCGGAGACCAGCCGGCTCTACCAGTTCCTGGATCCCGGTGCGGAGACGCACATGCCCCCGAAGAAGCAATTGACGGAGGCGGAACGCGGGCTCGTCCGCGACTGGATCCTGGCGTTGGGTACCGCTCCGCCTTTGACCACGGCGAAACCCCGCGAGCCGCGGAAGTTCGGCTCCATCCCCGAGGCGATTGATACCCTCCTCGCTGAGGGTTGGACCGAGCGCGGTCTGAAACCGGCCGAACCCGTCGATGATCGGACGTGGTGTCGTCGGGTGCATCTGGATCTGGTCGGGCGCATCCCCACACCGGCCGAGACCGAGGCTTTTCTCAACGCACCGGCCGACGGTCGCCGTGCCGGACTGGTGGATCGATTGCTCGCTTCGGAGGGGTACGCGGTCCGGATGCGGGAATTGTGGGATGTGTTCCTCATGGGCCGTCCGCGCCGGGATGCGCATGAGGATCGCCGTCGTCAGAACGGTTGGTGGGCGTTCCTCGAAGGATCCTTCCGGACCAACCGGCCGTGGAACGAAACGGTGCGTGAAGTCCTGGTGGCGCGGCCGTCGGGACCGGAACAGAAGGGAGCGTCGTGGTTCCTCTACGAGCGTCGCAACGATCACCAGGCCATCGCCGAGGCCGTCGCCCCGGTGGTGTATGGGACACGGATCGACTGCGCCCAATGCCATGACCATCCGCTCGCCCGCGAGATCAAGCAGGGTCACTACTGGGGATTGGTCGCGGCGTTCAATCGGGGCAAGAACATCGAGGGCGGCAGCACGGTGGCGGAGTCGGCGGTGGGCGGCTTCATCAACTTCACCGATCTCCGCAAGGAATCGCAGCCGGCCGTGATCACGCTCCTCAACGGGCGCACGGTGGAGGAGGTGCGACCCGCCCCGGAGGCCAAGGAAGAAGATGGCGACGATCGTTACCTCGATTCGGCGGTGAAGCCCCGGGTACCGAAGTTCTCCCGTCGGGAAGCGTTCGCCCTGGCGGCGACGCAGGACAGTCCGTTGCTCGCCCGGGCCTTCGTCAACCGGGCCTGGGCGGTGTTCCTCGGGCGTGGACTGGTGCATCCGGCCGATGAAATGAACGCCCGCAATGTTTCCAGTCATCCCGAGTTGCTGGATTGGTTGGCGTCGGATTTCGCCGCCAGCGGTCATGATGTCCGGCGATGGGTGCGCGGGGTGATCCTCAGTCGTGCCTACGCATTGGGGATCGGAGCGACCCCGCCTGAAGCCTTCGCCAGCGCGTTGGAACGTCCGCTCACCGGCGAGCAGATCGCCCGTTCCTGGAGGGTGGCGGCGGGCGTGGCTCCCGACGACGAGGGGTTGCGCAAGGCGGTGGTGGGTGCGATCCCGGACGTGTTGCCCCGCGATTACAACGCGACCTTCCAACAGGCGCAGTTCCTCGCCAATTCACCGGGTTTGGCGGAGTTGCTCCAGCCCGCCGCCGGCGGAACCGCCGTCCGATTGGTGTCCCTTCCCGCCGGCGCACCGCGCATCCGGGAGGCGTTCGTCGCGGTGTACGGTCGTCTGCCGGATGCGGAGGAGGAACGTCAGGCGGAGAGCTTCCTGAGCGGTCGGAAGGAACGTCCTGCGGAAGCCGTGCGCGATCTCCTGTGGGCGATGATGACCGGCGCCGAATTCCTGGCCATGCCGTGAACATGAATCCTGAGAATCCAACGCTGCCGGCCGGGCAATGTCCGGTGGACGAACATCGGCTGCACCGGCGCCTGTTCCTGAAGGGGCTCTCGGGCGGTGCGCTGGCGACCGTCACCAGCTTCTCGGGGTTGTTCCACAATCCGGTCTTCGCGGCGGAGACGAAGAAGGCGCAGAAGCGTTGCATCCTGCTCTGGCTCTGTGGGGCTCCCAGCCAGTTCGAGACGTGGGACCCGAAGCCGGGCCGGCCGTCGAGCGGTCCGTTCGCCAGCATTCCCACGCGGATTCCCGGCGTTCATTTTTCTTCGCTCATGCCGCGCTGCGCGGGGATTGCCGACCGGTTGAACATCGTCCGCAGCATGAAGACGGCGCAACCGGAGCATCTCCAGGCCATCAACCTGCTCCAGCGCGGCAATCCTGATCGCGCCGGGTTCACGCGTCCGACCCTCGGCAGTTCCCTGTCGCATGCCCTCGGGCAATTGGATTCGCCGATCCCGAACTTCGTCTTCATTGATCCGATCCCGGGCGGAAATGAGTTCGAGACCTTCAAGGCGGGGAACTGGGCGGGCTGGGTCGGGTCCGAACACGCGCCGGTGCGGGTCGGTGGTGATTATACCCGAAGGCTTCAGATTGCGGCTGAAAGCATTCCGCAACACGACCGCGAAGCCCGCGAACAATTGCGGCGTTTCTTCACCTCCAAGTATGAGCGCGACCGCAGCAGCTCGATTGCCCGGAGCCAGAACGCTGCGTTCGAGCGGATGAAGGGGATGTCGGCCAGTGCCGATCTCTTCGACGTCAACCAACTGCCGGCGAAAGACCGGGAGCGTTACGGCCCGGGCAGCTTTGCCCAGCACACGCTGATGGCGCGGAACCTGGTCGAGCACGGTGCCCCGTTCGTGATGGTTGCCAACGGCATGAACTGGGACAACCACGTCTTCCAGCATGAGATCCACCAGATGCTGGTGCCGGAGTTGGATCACGTGCTGTTCCATCTGATCAACGACCTGGAAGAGCGCGGCCTGCTCGACTCGACCCTCGTCGTGGCCATGGGTGAGTTCGGTCGGACGCCGTGGCTGAACCCCGCGCGCGGCCGGGACCATTATCCCAATGCCTGGAGCCTGATGATGACCGGGTGCGGATTGAAACGCGGCGTGGTGACCGGCGCCACCGACGTCGATGGCGTGGATGTGACCGAGAAGCCCTATAGCGAACAGAACCTCTTCGCGACGATCTTCACCGCCCTCGGCATCGATCCCCATGCCGAGTATGAGCTGCCTGGCATGCCCACGTTCCATCGGGTGGAAAACAAGGTCGAACCCATCCGCGAACTGCTCGCCTGATCCCATGAAGCTCACCCTGGCCCACGATCACCAGCTTCCCACGGGCGTCCTGGGATTTGCCCTGAAACCCAATGGCACCCGCGGCTTCGCCGCCTGCGCCGACGGTCTGATCTACGACGTCGATCTCGTCACCGGCAAGCATGAGGCCTTCGCGGAAAGGCACACGTCCTACGCCAGTGGCTGCATCCTGTTGCCCGATGGCAGCACGGTCATCTCGGCCGGATACGATGGGCGGATCCTGTGGCATGAGGTGGAGACCCGACGCTGCTGGCGGCAGGTCCAGGCCCATCGCTTCTGGAGTTGGCAACTGGCGATGTCGCCCGACGGACGGCTCGTTGCGTCCACCACGGGGCAATACCTGGCGGGCGGATGGAAGTATGAGCCGGCGGCCGAGACCGAGCCTTCGGTGGTCGTGTACGATGTCCTGACGGGCGAACGCATCGCGGCCTTCCCTCATACACCGCCGGTTCTGAGCTGCGCCTTCAGTCCGGACGCACGCTACCTGGCAGCGGCCAACATGCAGGGCGAGGTGCGGGTCTGGGATCTTCGGGGAGGCGGGGCGGGGGAACCAGTTTCAAGATGGTCCACGCCGGACTTCACCTCCTGGGGCAGCACCAAGACCCACCATTTCTGCGGGGGAATCTACGCGCTCGCCTTCTCACCGGATGGCTCGGCCCTGCTCGGTTGTGGCATGGGTCCGATGACCGATCCGATGGCCGGCAACGGCAAGATGACGTGGCAACGGTGGGATTGGCGGAAGGGCGAACGCACCGCCCAGATCCGCGACGGTCAGCACGGGTCCGGCCTGATGGAATCGGTGGCCTGGACGCCCGATGGCGCACATTTCCTGATGGCGGGACGCCAGGCCCAGGGCACCTGGAACGCGGCCCTGTTTGCGTCGGCGGACGGCGGGTTGGTTCATTCGGTGGACACCAAGAAGCGCATCACCCACGCCCGGTTCGGGGCCGATGGTCGGACGGTCATCCTCGCCGGAGCCAATGGTCAACCGGGTCGCAAGGACGGCGTCTGGCCGGCCTGGGGACGCGTGCAGGTCTATCGGATCGAGGAGGCGTGAGAGGCGGGCTCGCCCGATTGTAGGCCCGCTGCCCTCAGCGGGCGTTTCTCATCGCCGCCTGAGGGCAGGCGGCCTACATCCATCACAAACTCAAGATTCACCCTTGTGCCGCGATCCCGAATCAATGGGGTCGCGTCCATATTGTTTACATTTCACCGGTCAACGCTGCTCGCAGCGGTTTGTAGGAGTTGAATAGTCAACAATATAGACGCGACCCCATTGTCACACCCCAGGAACGGGGTTGCCCGGCGGCCCGCCGGTACTGCGCTCATGACCGACAAGCAGGGGAATGGCCGCGGAGAAGCGGAGAAGGGGAGTTCCGCTCTTTTCCCCTGCTTGCGCATGGCACCGGTTCGGGGTTATTGGGCGGGCATGACGACACTGCCAAGGAGCACGGTGCGCACGATGCAGTTCATCCACGGCGTCGCGCTCGGCTCGAGCCAAGGGTGGGATGGGGGGCAGTTCTGCTCGATCCTGACCCGGCACGGGCTGGTGGGATGCGGGATCTACGACGTGAAGACCGCCGAACGTTTCGGCCAGGCAGTGGCGATTGTCCGGGGAACCCCGCAGCAACCGCTGGTCGAACCCGAGGACCTGCTGGAAGCCCGGATCGTCGAACTGACCCCGCAGGCCTCCGCCCTCGGCGTGACGACGGGCATGACCGGACGGGAAGCCGTGGAACGGATGCTCAGCGGAGCGGGTCGGCCGAGCTAGGCAGGGCCGGTCGTCGTTACGCGTCAGACCAGACCCTGATGCGCCAGCCACATGCCGCGGAAGTAGTGCATGACGCGGAGGGGATCGGTGGACTCGGGGATCTCCGCCAGGGTGTAGCCGGTGTAGCCGATGCCGTTCAGGCGGGTGAACAGTCGACGGAAGGGATACTCGGCGAGGAACAGATCGCGCAGGTGGACCTCGAAGATCCGGTTGCTGACCAGATCGAAGTTGGCGTCGAAGCCAGCCCCGTCGAGATCGGACTGGTTCGAGTTCCAGCAGACGCCGACGGCCGGGTGATTGGCGACGTCCATGATCCGGCGGATGCGTGGCAGGGAAGAGGTGGCGGTACCGTGGACCTCCAGTCGGACCTGCTGGCCGAGACCGGCGGCGGTCTCGCCGAGTTCACGAAGGGAGCGTCCGATCTGCTCCAGGGTCTTCTCCTCCGGAACCTCCTTCGGGATTCCGTTCGGCCGGACCTTGATTCCGCTGGCACCGACGTCGTGGGCGAGTTGCAGGTATTGCTTGGAGGCCTCGATGTCCGCGCGGAGGCGGGTGGCGTCCGGCGTGTGGTAATCGAAGGCCGAGCCGAGCGAGTACAGTTCCACGGGGGAATCGGCGAATCGCATTTTCACCGCAGCGCGTTCGGCGGTGGAGAGGGTGACTTCGACGCCGTGCTGGTGGGTGGTGCGCAGCTCGACCCCCTGAAATCCGGTCCGGGAGCAGTTGGCAATGATGGTCGCGAGGTCCCAGTCCTTCGCCAGGTTGTAGGTGACGGTTCCGAGCTTCATCCGACTGGTCTGGGCGAACCCGCCAGTGGTAGGGACCGGACCCGGACGTGACGGCGTGGCAGGGGCGGAGGCGGCCGGAGCCTGGGCGAGCACGGCGACCGGAGCCGCAGCGAGGCTGGCGGCGAGGAACTGGCGTCGGGTGGTCGTCATGATCGAGAGCGGTTGGACGTTCAGATCAAGGAATAGGCGACGAGCGAGAAGAGCATGCCGGCGATGCCCACCAGGGTCTCGCAGACGGTCCAGGTGCGGAGGGTCTGGCCGACGGTCAGCCCGAGGCATTCCTTGACGATCCAGAACCCGGCGTCGTTGAGGTGCGAGAGGAAGAGCGAGCCGCATCCGATGGCGACGACGACC
>CAMCFL010000087.1 GCA_945873715.1 Akkermansia muciniphila | reverse complement strand
GCATCGGGATCATCGGAGGGTCGGGGCTCTATCATCTGGAGGGGTTCCACCGCCAGAAGTGGGTCAAGGTCCAAACCCCCTTCGGCGAGCCCTCCGATCAGTTGCTCACCGGTGAACTGGCCGGCAGGGAAGTGGTCTTCCTTCCCCGTCACGGTCGGGGACACCGGATCCTCCCGTCGGAGCTCAACCATCGCGCCAACCTGTGGGCGATGAAGAAGCTTGGGGTCCAATGGATCGTCGGCGTGAGCGCGGTCGGTTCGCTGCAGCGCCGTTACAAGCCCTGCCACGTCGTTCTGGTCGACCAGTTCCTCGATCGGACCAAGCAATCAGCCACCCATACCTTCTTCGGTCGCGGGATCGTCGCTCATGTCGCCTTCGCCGATCCGGTTTGCGAAGAGCTTCGCCAGCTCCTGCTAAAAAGTGCCGAGCGTCAGAAGGCCCGGGCCCATGATGGTGGCACCTATGTCAACATGGAGGGCCCGGCTTTCAGCACCCGGGCAGAGTCCATCGCCAACCACAAAGCCGGTTTCGACGTCATCGGAATGACCAATCTTGGCGAAGCCAAATGTGCCCGGGAAGCGGAGATTGCCTATGCCTCCATGGCCATGGTCACCGACTACGACTGCTGGAAGACCGATGAAGCCCACGTCACCGTCGAGATGGTCCTCGAGAACCTTCGGCGCAATGGCGACACGGCGAAGGGGATCCTCACCGACGTCATCCCGCGGATCCCGGACGCACCCGGCTGGCCCTGCCATGACGCGCTACGAAACTCCATCATGACGGACCGTTCGGTATGGCCGGCCAAAACCATCCGGGATCTCCGACCCATCCTCTCCAAATACCTTTGAACCTTGAATCCTGACCGCAGTGGTTGACCCAACCAGGTCTCCGATAACACCGGTAAGTCCGATCCGGAAGCCCGGCTCCGGATTGATCGTGGTCATTGCCGCACTGGCCATGGTCGCAACCCTCCCCGGCCGCTCGCAGGGACTAGGGCTGATTACCGAACCGTTACTGTCGGACGTTGGGATCAACCGGGTCCGATTCGCCGAGATCAACCTCTGGACCTCCCTGGCGGGCTCGTTGTTCGCCGTCGGCTTCGGTCATCTCCTCGATCGATGGGGAGCCTGGATCCTGGGCCTCCTCATGGTCGCTCTGGGGGCGGTGGTGGTCTGCTTCTCTACCGTTTCCTCCCTTCCAGGCTTGGTTTTTGCCCTGTGGCTCCTGCGGGGGCTTGGCCAGAGCGCCCTCTCGGCCGGCAGCCTCAGCGTGGTGGGAATCGCGGCCCGGGACCGCGCCCATTCGATCATGGCCTCTTATTCCATCCTCCTGAGTGTCGGTTTCATGATCGCCTTCCCGGTGGTTGGCACAGGGGTCCGGCTCGCAGGATGGCGATGGACCTGGGCCGGCGTCGGCTTGGGAATTGTCGCCCTTGGCTTGGTTGCCTGGTGGATCCTGCGTCGCTCGGTCCTGATCCGATTGGCTCCGGAGGGAGTAACCATTCCCGACTCGCACGACTTTACCCTCCCTCAAGCCCTGGCCACCCCCGCCTTCTGGGTCTTTGGCCTCTCCTCCTCCCTCTACGGACTGGTGGCTTCCGGCATCGGCCTCTTCAATGAGAGCATCCTGACGGAGCTGGGCTTTGCACCGGGGGTGTTTCTGGGCTGCCTGGGCGTCACCGCCTTCACGGGTCTGGCCGGCAACTTCCTCGGTGGATGGTGGCTTGGACGGGTTCCTCCCCGGAGGGTCATGGTCACCGCAATGAGCCTGCTGGCTCCCGGCCTCACCGTTCTACCTCTCCTCCGCTCGACCTGGATGGTCTTGAGCCAGGCAGCGGTGATGGGCCTGGCAGGCGGTCTGGTTACGGTCCTGTTCTTCTCCTACTGGCCTCAGACCTTTGGCCGCAGGCATCTGGGATCGATCCAGGGATGCGCCCAGCTTCTTACCGTCGTTGCGTCGGCGTCCGGACCTCTGCTTCTGGCTCGGATCCAGGAAGCCTCTGGTTCGTACACCCTCGCTTTCCGCTGTCTTGGATTGGCTACCGCCTTGCTGGGGCTCGCTGCGTGGGGGGTACGTCCTCCGCGCGCCCCCTCTGTCCATGGCCACCCTCTCCCGGCTTCGAGCGGTTCCCACTGAACCAACAACCTTGGGAACAACCTGCCGAAAACACGTGCATGAAGGCCAACAGGTGGGCGGTTGTTGGAATCGTCCACGCCGTTGGCTTCGGGTTAACGAAACTGTTCACGGTGGGAAAACCCTGAAACCCCCTTCAGGACGGACACCCCAACGGGTTGTGCGTGTTATTCACACACCCTACTACTGGCTTTCCTTTTACTTAAAAAGAGTCCAATAGTAGTCGGACATGAAGCTGACGATTGCCAAGGAGCAGTTCCTCAACGGCCTGCAGGCCGTTCAGAACGTCGTCGGTTCCCGGACCACGCTGCCCATCCTGTCGAACATCCTGTTGCGCGCGGTCGAAGGGAAGCTGCACCTGACGGCGACCGACCTGGACGTGACCATCACCTGTGGGGTTCCGGCCAACATTGCGGCGGAAGGGGCAGTTACCCTGCCCGGGAAGAAGCTTTTCGGGATTATCCGTGAGCTGATGGTTGCGGAGATCGATCTCGAAGTGGACGACAAGTCGGTCGCATCCATCCGGTCGGGAGCGTCTTTCTTCAAGATCAACGGGCTGAGTGCGGACGAGTATCCGCCGACGCCCCAGTTCAAGCAGGCCAAGGCGGTGGTCCTGCCGCAGGACAAGTTGAAGGCGATGCTCAAGCGGACCTCGTTCGCGGTTTCCACCGATGAGTCGCGTTACGTTCTCAACGGCATCTTCTTCAGTCTCAAGGAGCACAAGCTGACCTTGGTGGCAACCGACGGACGGCGTCTGGCCATGAGCGACGAGGACGTCGATATCCCCGCGGAGAGTCAGGGTGAATTCATCGTGCCGACCAAGGCGATCAATGAACTGACGCGGCTCCTCACGGCGGGTCAGGTCGAACTGAAGTTCAGTGAAAATCAGGTCGGATTCACCCTGACTCCAGCGAGCGAGGCTGGCCTGGGGGTGTACATCATCTCCAAGCTGGTCGACGGGAGTTACCCGAACTACCGGCAGGTCATTCCCCAGGAATGCATTGAGCGTGTGACCATCCCCAGGGAGGAGCTCCTCCAGAGCCTTCGCCGGGCGGAGATCATGACCAGTGACAAATCCAACTCGGTCAAGCTGACCTTCAATCGGAACCAGCTCTCAATCAACGCCAACACCCCGGAAGTCGGCGAGTCCCGCGAGACCATGGCCCTGACCTACAAAGGCAAGGACATGTCGATCGCCTTCAACCCCGGATACCTGATGGATCCGCTTAAGGCGTTGGATGTGGACGAGGTGTACTTCGAGCTGATCGACGAGCTGTCGCCGGGCGTCCTGAAGAGCAACGAGCCCTTCCTGTACGTCATCATGCCCATGCGCATGAGCTGATCGTCTGCGTCCTGAGAGGACGCCGAGGACCTGAAGGTGAGGAATGCGGGGGATGCCTTCCAACCATCTGTGCCCGAGGGACGGGCGCATCGAAGAGACGAGTTCCACGAGTCCCCTGAAAAGGGCTCAGATCGTGATCCGCCGGGCCCGGGCTTCGACGGTCCATCGCTCAACGGCCCTGCCATCCCGGACCAGCCATGCTTCCTGATGAAGCGCGACCGTCGGACAAACATGCCACGGGATGGCGTAGAGCACATCGCCGAGGGCGAACTCGCCTGCTCGCGGGGTCCGAAGGACCAGATGTTCCTCGCTGTGACTGATGGCTTCCGCTTCCGGAAGCGCCGGGAAGATCGCACGCGGCGGGGCCATCTCCGAGCCGACGGCCTTATGTCCGAGATCCAGGCAGAGGCAATCGGGTGCAGGCCGGCTAACGACCCGGGTCAGGAGGAACGCGGCGGGTTCGAAGGGAAGGTCTGCCAACCGGGTGCCGTAGCCGGCATCCCAAAGGACGGTGGTTCCAGGGCTCAATTCCACGCCCGTCCGACGCGCATGCATCGGGAAGGTGGGCGAACCGCCCGCGATGATGACCGGCACTGGAATGGCCGACGCCACCAACTGGTCGCGCAGGGCCTCGACTCCGGCGAAGGCGGCATCGCATGCCACCGCCCGGGCCACCGGATCAACGATGCCAAGGTGGCCGTCATAGGCGTGCAAACCGCGGAACTGAAGGGTCGGGTGCCGACGGATCTCCTCGACCAAGGCAACCGCGGCGGGACCCGGAGCCACCCCGGTCCGGTGCTGGCCAATGTCGAGATCGACGAAGGCACCGAGGACCCGGCCGGACTCGGAATCGTTCATTGCCCGGGTGACCAGGGCGACGACTTCCGGGGCATCGACGATGGCCGAGAAGCGTACCTGGGGGAACAAGGCGGCGAGACGCGCAAGACGGTGGGCGTTCGGACCGACCGGTTGCATCGACAGCAGGACGTCTTGAACGCCGTAAACGGCAGCCATTTCAGCCTCGGCGATGGTGGCTACCTTGGCCTTGGTGATTCCTGCTTCCACCTGTCTGCGGACCAGTTGGGGAAGCTTGTGGGTCTTAAGATGGGGCCGAAGCCGCGCGGGATCCCCGGCGATCCGGAGCATCGAAGCGAGGTTCGACGCCATGAGGGCATCGTCGAGGAGAAGGGCCGGCGAGGGAATCTCGTCGGCATTGGTGATGCCCGGCCAGGAAGTCATGGGGAAAGGGGCTCAGGCCAACTCGAAGATGACCTCGATCTCGACGGCGATGTTGCCCGGCAACGGACCCATGCCCACGGCAGAGCGTGCGCCGATGCCGTTGTCCGGTCCCCAGATCTCGGCGAACAACTCGCTGCAGCCGTTGATCACCTTTGGATGGTCGTAGAAGTCCGGCGCGGAATTGACCATGCCCAGGGTTTTAACCACGCGCCGCACTTTGTCGAGGGAACCCAATTGGCTGCGCAGGGTGGCCAGGATGGCCAGGCCGACCTGACGCGCCGCGGCCTTGCCGGCATCGAGGTCAAGATCGCGTCCCACCACACCCTGGATCAACGATCCATCGGTCCTGACGGGTCCATGACCCGAGACATAAGCGGCATTGCCCATGACGACGACGGACTTGTAGACGGCCACTGGCTTGGGTGCGGGCGGAAGGACGAGATTCAGTTCCAACAATCGGGATTCAGCGCTCATGGAGACGATGTTGCCGGGGAATCCGTCCGCGGCCAATAGGGTTCCGTAGGGAACAACGTAGGTGAACAAGGTAACGAGCCTCATTCTGACAATGAACGGCGAGTTGGCGACGCCGTGGTGGTCGTTCTGCGCCCGGGCCGGGAAGAAACGCGGCTCGATTGTCCATGCCCTCCCCATCAGGGGCAGCCTTGCTTTGGAACGGGACAAACCTGCCGAGGGGAGCCAGGGCTTTCGTCCCTTGAGGAACCTGGCCGAAGAGGGCGGGGACGCCCGCGGTCCCAGGAGAGGCGGTAGACTCACCCCACCTGCAATCGGGCTTGGCCCGGTTCCACCACGAACTTCGCCCGCGTCCGGGCCGGACTGCCGGGTCGCGTGACGTACTCGACGGTCCGGTATTCGGTGTCCCAGCGTTCCTCCGAAGCGTTGCAAAGGACATATCCGCGTTCGGCGTTGTGGAACTTGACGAAAGGGTTTTCGCTCAGGAGCGAGTTCAGGTAGGTGGGTTTTTCGGTGCCATCGCCTCCGGATGAAATGGAGGTGCCGACGAACTCGACGCCCACCGGCGGCAGGTCGGAACCTTCAAAGGTGCGATCGAGTTCATTGGCCCAGTTCGTGTGGATGTCCCCGGTGAGGACCACCGGATTTCGAACCTTGGCGTCATGGAAATGGTTCAGGACCCGACGACGGTCGGCCTCGTATCCGGGCCATTGATCCATGCTGAAGCCTTCTTCGGGTCCGGATTTCCGATCGACCCGAGCCATCATCACCTGCTGGGCGAGCACGTTCCAATGGGCACCGGGAGCTGCCGAGCGACGGAAGAGCCAGTCCCGCTGCCGGCGTCCAAGAATGGTGGCGTCCGATTTGAGGGAGTCTGGACACGGGGGTTTGTTGCCGTCGCCGCAGGGTTGATCCGTGCGGTGTTGTCGGGTGTCCAGGACGAGGAATCGAGCCAGCCCACCCCAGTCGAGCTGACGGTACAGCTGCAACGCGGGGCCCGCTGGCCGCTGAGCCCGTCGAAGGGGCATGTGCTCGTAGTAGGCATGATAGGCCAGCGCCCGGCGCCTCAGCAGTTCGACTTTGGTGACCGTGGGTTCCTCGGAGATCGCCCCGGCGTAGTTGTTGTCCACCTCGTGGTCATCCCAGGTCACGATCCAGGGAGCCGCCGCGTGCATCGCCTGCAAGGCGGGATCGGACTTATAGAGGGCGTACCGGTTCCGGTACTGCTCGAGCGTGTTGATCTCCGGGCCCCGGTGCATGCGCACCCGATCCTTCAGCCCGCGACCTTCATAGATGTAGTCCCCCAAGTGGATGACCAGATCGACGTCATCCGCCAGCATGTGCTGATACGCGGTGTAAAGGCCGGTCTCGTAATGCTGACAGGAAGCGAAGGCAAAACGCAGCGCGCGTCCCGCCGTTCCCGGTGCCGGTGCCGTGCGGGAGCGTCCCACCGGACTTGCTTCGCCGCAGGAGAAGAACCGGTACCAATACCAGCGGTCCGGCTTCAGTCCCGCTACTTCGACGTGGACGGAATGGCCCCAGTAGGAGGAGGCTATGGTGGTTCCCCGGCGCAGTCCCTGGCGGAAGCGTTCGTCCTCGGCGACTTCCCAACGGACCTCCAGCGATTCGCCAGCCATTCCCCCTCCGTCCAGCGGTGATGGAGCCAGCCGGGTCCAGATCACGAACCCATCCGGTGCAGGATCTCCCGAAGCCACGCCCAGTTGGAACGGATCATCCCTGAATGCCGGATGTCTCGGTTGGGCTGCCAGCGAACGGATGGGGGTGATCGCCGCCGTCGCAGCCGCGGCTCCGGCGAGGCTGATAAAACCGCGGCGGGTGGTCCCTGACCGCCACCAAGGGGAATTCATTGGGACGAGGCTAGTCGGAAAGCCTGTCGATTCGGAAGTGATGAAATCGACACATCCTGGGTCTGGTCTCGCCGGGGGAATGGGCGGCCCGCCCGTTCTTCCCTGACCCGGGGGCACCGGCGAGCGGTTGGAACCATGGAGGTAGGCCGCCTGCCTTCAGGCGGCGATGGAGGAGGGCCCGCTGAAGGCAGCGGGCCTACAACCGTGACAGCCGACCCCGGCGGGCCGCCGGTACCCCGGGATGTGTGGGTGCATCGGGATTCATCCCACGGCCTGATTCCGTGACGGAGTCCCGTCCCATCCGCGCTCATCCGCGGTACAACTTCCATCCCCCCTCTGGCGTTCGGGACATACGAGGCCGTCCGATCCCAGGTGGGGGCCATGTCAAGGTGCGCCGGTACCCCCGAGCGCCCCGCTTTCCGCATTCCACGCCAGCGCAGGGCTGGATACGGTCCCGTCTCATGCAACGACGGGTGACGCTGGAGGTCTTGGTGGATTCGCTGGAATCCGGACGGGCAGCCGTGGAAGGCGGGGCCGACCGGCTGGAAGTGTGCCAGAACCTCTTCGAAGGGGGGACCACTCCCAGCGCCGGACTGCTCGCGGCGCTTCACCGGGCGGTCTCAGTTCCGATGAACGTGATGATTCGGCCGCGCGGCGGGGACTTCTGCTATTCCGACGACGAGTTCGAAGTGATGCGCCAGGACGTAGGCATCGCCCGGGATCTGGGAGTTTCGGGAGTGGTGTTTGGGATCCTCAGCCCGGATGGGACCGTGGACGTCGCTCGGACCGCCGAGTTGATGGGGTTGGCCCGACCGTTGACCGTGACCTTCCATCGGGCGATCGACATGACCCGGGACCTGGGCGAGGCACTGGAGACCCTCATCGGACTGGGTGTTCACCGGGTCCTGACCTCGGGAGGCGAAGCGACGGTGCTGGAAGGGGTGGACGCGATCGCAGCCCTCGTCCGGCAGGCGGGCGACCGGATCGGGGTGATGCCAGGCGGCGGGATCCGCGAACGCAACGTGGAGAAGGTCGTGGCCATGACGGGAGCACGGGAGATCCACGTGAGCGGGAGTCGATCGGTGGAAAGCCGGATGGAACATAGGAACACGCGCGTGCCCATGGGTCGGGATCTGCGGGGGCCGGAGTTCAGTCACAACCAGGTCGACGCCAGCCGGGTGGCGACCTACCGGCGATTGGTGGGATAGGGAAATGGACGTGTCATGCGGCATCTCCTCGGAATCTCCGCCCACGACCACGATTCGGCTGCAGCGTTGTTATGTGACGGGAGGATCATGGCTGCGGCGCAGGAGGAACGCTTCAGCCGGAGAAAGAACGACGACGGGTTTCCGCTGCGGGCGATCGACTACTGCCTGCGCGAGGCGAACTTGCCGATCGACCGTCTGGACGCGGTGGTCTTCTACGACAAGCCGATCCCCAAGTTCGCCCGGTTCCTTGAGACGACCCTGGCCCTCGCGCCAAGTGGATTGGGAACGTTCCTCCGGTGCGCCCCGTCTTGGGTGGCGGAGAAGCTGAATCTCCGCCGGCACATCCGCGAGGAGTTGAAAGGCCTGCCGGAAGCGGTGCCCATCCTGTTCACCGAACATCACCAAGCCCACGCCGCGTCCGCGTTCTTCCCGTCCCCCTTTCCCTCGGCCGCCATCCTCACCGTGGACGGGGTCGGGGAGTATGCGACCACCACTCTGGGCCGGGGAGAGGGACATCGGCTCGAGCTGTTGGAGGAGTTGCGATTTCCCCATTCGGTCGGCCTGCTCTACTCGGCGTTCACCGCCTACTGCGGTTTCCGGGTCAACTTGGGCGAGTACAAGCTGATGGGTCTCGCGCGTGACGGCCGGCCGGTCTACACCCAGAAGATCCGGGACGAACTGCTCGACCTGCGCGAGGACGGATCCTTCCGGCTCAACCTGGATTACTTCGACTTCCTGCGCGGCACCCGCATGACCAACGACCGGTTCCACCGGTTGTTTGGCGGACCGCCGCGGCGTCCGGAAGAGCGGATCGAGGCACGTCATGCGGATCTGGCGCGGTCGATCCAGGAAGTCACGG
>CAMCFL010000086.1 GCA_945873715.1 Akkermansia muciniphila | reverse complement strand
AGTCAGCGGTCCGGTTGACGTTGGTCGACGAGACGCGGAACTCGGAGATCCGCTGGTGCAGCCGGTTGGTGGCTCCGCGGGTGGTTGAAGTGACCGAGCGGAAGACGAAGAAGCGTCCGTTGATCGCGTACCCCGGATGAAAAGCCAGGCCGAGCATGCCCTGTTCGCCGCCGGCGACCGTGTTGGTCCGGAGCTCAAGGAAGGTTTCCAGGGTCGGGTTCGCCAGGTTGGGGATGACCCGGATGCGTCCGGCCTGTTCGACCACGAACAATCGGTTGGTCTCACCCGGGGGCGAGACGATGGCGATCGGACTGGTGAACGCCAGGGTGGGAAAGGCGTTCTCGAAGGTGTAGCCGAAGGAACCCGGCTGCTGGGGGAAGTTCAGCTGCGCTCCCGGATCTCGCGGCGGCACCTGGGCACGGGCAGGGACCGCCAGCAGGACGGCGCCGAGACAGCCCACGAGGAATCGCATGGACGCATTCTGACTGCGGTCCGGGTCCCGGTCAAAGTAGGGGCAGTACGGAGGAGGGTTTTCAGATTCAAGTTTCAAGCCCCGTCCCAGCGGGGGTGCCGGCGGCCCGCCGGTGCTCTTCGGCCAATCGACTTGAGAGGCCCACGAAGCACACGAAGCACACGAAATCCCTCTGCAATTGCCCGCCTGGGTGTGATTCGTGTGGTTCGTGGGCACCACCTTCGCCGCCGGCAGTCACGGACTCGCGGAGTTCGCCCCTCCGACGCGTCCCTCCGAAGCTCGCCCGTGATCTCCTGCCGAAGTTGCACCTGGCGGCGGGTACGGGGGGTTGATTCGAAGGCGGTGTTGCCCATCATCGCGCCCTGGAATCATGGAACATCCGATTACCCAACCCGCCGCGGGAACTTCAGGATTCGGGGCCGCGGATCCCGCGTCGGCACCGTTGGCACCCGTGTCGAAGGGGTGCCCGTTTCTCGGCAACACCTTCCAGTTCCTCGACGACACCACCGGCCTCCTCCGACAGTCCCACGACACGCTGGGACCGGTGTTTCGACTGCGGGCCCTGTGGCTCAAGTACACGGTGATTTCCGGGTTCGCCGCCCGCGATTTCCTCAAGCAACACCAGGACGAGGAGTACCTGTCCCGGACCTCCGTCTTCCAGCGGGTAGGCCGGCAACTGGGCGAGACACCCCTGATCCTCGGCCTGAGCGGGGCCGACCACGCCTACCTGCGTCAGGTCCTGCATGTGGTCTATTCCCGCGAGGTCGCCTCGTCCTGGGTTCCCCGGTTGATCGAGATCGTGCGCGGTCACGTGCAAGGCTGGCAGCCGGGCTCGGTCCACGGCGTGATGGATCTCGTCGAGCGGCTCGGGTTCGAGATGTATTCGACCGTCATGTGCGGGCAGTCCCTCGGGGATACCTACGACGACATCCTCAGGGTCATGCGCTGGAACATGAACACCGGCGGACGCGTCTGGCCGTTCTGGTTCTATCGCATCCCCCGGTACCAACGCTCCCGCCAGCGTCTGCTCGACCGGATGGGCAACGTGGTGCGGGAGCGACGTCGCACCGGCGTTCCCGCCGGGCAACCTCCCACCATCCTCGACACCCTGTTCGCCTCGAAGGACGGGGCGGGCAAGGGGTTCACGGACGACGCGGCCATCTGTTACGCCACGTACGGATTCGCCGGAAGCTGCTGTTACATGAGCCGCCTCCTCGGCTTCCTGCTGTACGAGATCTTCTCGCGTCCCGCCTTGCTCGCCGACCTGACGGCCGAAGTGGATCAACATTTCGCTGACGGCATCCACGACGCCTCCGACCTGCGCGACCTTCGGCTCCTTCGGGCCACCTACCTTGAGAACCTCCGGTTTCATCCGGTGTCCCAGGGCATGCCGTTCCTCTCCGAACGCGACTTCGTCTGGGGTGGTAAACAGGTGGAGAAAGGCGACCTGGTGGTGTTGTCGCAGGTCCCCATGCTCTTCTCGGAAAAGCCATTCACGAATCCCGATCAGTTCGATCCGGAGCGCTGTCTCCCGCCGAGGAACGAGCATTCCAAAGCCGACGCCTTTCATCCGTTCGGCATCGCCCACCGGACCTGTGCCGCCATGGGACTGGTGGAGACGATGGCGCTGACGGCGGTGGCGACGCTGCTGCACGAGTTGAAGCTCGAGATGCGACCGAAGGGGTATCGCCTGCGGATCAAGGTCGAGCCGTTGCCCAGTCCGGATGCGAAGTTCGCGCTGGGCCTGCTGGCGCGCCGGGGAGCTGCCGACCGGGTGCTGTCGGGGCGACCCCCGGAAGAGAACCGGGTGCTGGCCCAGTTCCCCGGCGCGGATGATCCCGAGGTGCAACGGTTGCTCGGGCAGGCCACCCGCCACGTCCACGGCCCGACCGAGGTGCTCCTGCGCGAGGGCGATCCGGCGGATGCCCTCTACATCGTGGTGCGCGGCGAGGTCCGGGTTTCCCGCGAACAGGATCAACGCGATCACTCGCAGTTTCTCGCCCGCTTGGTTGAAGGCCAGTTCTTCGGGGAGATCGGCCTGCTCCAAAACGCTCCCCGCAACGCCACCGTGCGCTCCGGTCCCAATGGTGCCGAGGTGCTGCGCCTTGACCGGTCCGTGGTCGATGCCCTGCTGACCGCCAATGATTTCGTCCTGGAAGAGATCGTCCGCATGGTGCGCAAACGACTGGCGGCGGATCACCTGCTGGAGGCCCTGCCCTCGCTTCGGTCGGGCGAAGCCACCCGATGGCTCCCCGAGTTCACCGAACGGACCTGCACGACCGGCACCGTGCTCATCCGGGAAGGCGATACCGCCACCGAGTTCTTTGTGCTCACCGCCGGGGAGGTGGTCGTCGAACAGGCCGGACCGGACGGTGCAGTTCTCGAACGGGCGAGATTGTCTCCCGGACAATATTTCGGTGAGATCGGGCTGCTGCGCGGGACACCGCGCTCCGCGACCGTCCGGGTGGTTTCACCGGAGGCGACCGTGCTGGAGCTCGGCGCCCCCGGGTTCCAGCGGTTGGTCGAGGAACAGGGCGGGGTCCGCGGAGACCTGGCCCTGGCGTTGCACCGCAGGATTACATGAAGCGAATCATCACCATCGATGGAGGGGCTGCGACCGGGAAGTCCACTTCCATGGTCCGGCTGAGCCGGGCGCTCGGCTGGCACGGGATCTCCACCGGCCACGTCTACCGCGCTGCCACCGTCCTCGCCCTGACGGAGTGCATCGGTCCCGAGGAAGCCGCCGGCCAACTGGTTTCGCGTTTGCAGGAAGGGGCCTTGTCCTACGACCCGCATTCCCACGTCTATTCCCTCAGCCAACCCGGCCTGGACGAGAAACCGCTCACGGTCGGCCAGCTGAACTCGGTGGAGGTCTCGGCCCGGACTCCCCACTACAGCCGGATCCCCGAGGTCCGGGCTGCCCTGCTGGAATTCCAGCGGGACCTGTACCAGGAACCCGGCCTGGTCGCCGATGGACGCGACTGCGGCACCGTCGTCTATCCGGATGCCGTCCTGAAGGTCTGGTTGGAGGTGGATCCGGTCGAAGCCGCCCGTCGTCTGCATCGGGGCCTCGGCGTTTCCTTCGAACAGGCCTACGTCGATGTCATCGAGCGAAACCGAGCGGATCGCAGTCGCGGCGTCAGTCCGATGACCGCCGCGGCGGATGCCGTGGTGATCGACACCACCCGCCTGACCCCCGACGAAGTCTTTGCCGTCCTGGTGGAGCTCTGCCGCCGCAAGGATCTGGCCTGAGCAACGCCCCGCACCCCCTCACCACCAAAACGAGGGATCGCCCGTCGTCCGGATCCTCATCTGGTTGAACTTCACCCAGGCGGTGTGGCCGTCGAGGTAGAGTAGGTTCCCGCCGCTCGGCATCGCCCCGTTCAGGTGCGGCGATTGATGCCCCTTCCAGCCGCCGTCGATCTTCGTGTACCGGTTCCGGGTGCGATCGTTCTGGTTGCTGCCGAGCGAGATGACCGCGTCGGCGATGATCACCCGGTCCGACGGACCGGGGTTTACCTCCTGGCCGCTGATCAGCCAGGACCGGGGGTTGAGCGACTCGGTGATGTTGGTCCGAAGGATGCGGCCCGATCCTTCGAAGGCGAACGAATAGCCGGTGACCCGATAGCCCGCATCGGACCGGGTCAGCTCGTTGGTGGAGTCGGTCATGAACCGCCAGAGCTCGTCGTTGTTCTGCTTGGCGAAGGACGGGCAGTACAGAATCCCGCGCTGGCCGCCATTCTTGACGATCGCATTGGCCGCCCTCGCCGGGATGTCCCAGGGCCAGGCCGCGCCTGCGCAGTCGGGGAAGATGTCCTTGTTGTCGTGGGCGTACATCATGGTCGCGATGCCCAGCTGCTTCAGGTTGTTGTTGCAACGGATCGCGATCGCCTTGGCCTTTGCCTTCCCCAGTGCCGGCAACAGCATGCCAGCCAGGATCGCGATGATCGCGATCACGACCAGCAATTCGATCAGCGTGAAGCCGCTCCTGGCGGTCGAAGGTCGTTTCCAGACGGTTTTCATGTTCTCAGGCAAAAGGGCAGGACGCGCCCCCGGACAAGGTGGATCCTCCGACACTGGCCGCTTTCCCGCGAGGTCGCCATGAACTCTTGCGGAAAATGTCATGAGGAATTTTCCCGGCATCGACGTCGCGCCTCCGCTCCGCTGCAATGACGACGTGAAATCCGGCCTGCTTCCCGCCGCAGAACCCGATGGCCCCCTCCACGTCCGCGTCCGGGGGCGTCGTCTCGCGTACTTCGGCGGCAGCGACTACTTCCGACTTGCCTGGCATCCTGAGGTCCGACGTTTTCTCGTCCAGGCCCTCCGAGATGGCGGTGTCGATGTCGCCGCCTCGCGCGTCACCACCGGGAACCGGGCCGTGTACGTGCAGGCGGAGAAGGCCCTTGCCCGATGGATGGGGACCGGTTCCGCCACCCTGGTTTCCTCGGGATACCTCGCGCCCCTGGTCGCCGCCCAGGCGCTGGCCAGCCGATGCGACGTCGCCGTATGGATCACCGGTGCCCACCCTTGTCTGCGCGATGCCGCCGCCGCCTGCGGCCTGCCCACCGCCGAGGTCCAGAACCCCCGGGCCTTCGCCGCGGCCTGTGATCAACACGGCTGGAAACGTCCCCTCCTGCTCCGCGACGGCGTGGGTGCCCTGACCGGACGTTTCCAACCCTTGGAACCCTGGCTGGCTGCATTGCCTCCGGAAGGATTCCTGCTCCTGGATGACGCGCATGGGGTGGGAACCCTGGGCGCGAAAGGGCGGGGGGCCATGGAGGAGGAACTCGTCCAGGATCCCCGGTTGCTTTTCGCCTTCACCCTGAGCAAGGCGTTTGGCCTCTACGGCGGGGTGGTCGCCGGTCCCGACTGGCTCGCCCCCGCGATCTGGGAGGGTAGCCGGGCCGCCCGCGGAGGCACTCCCATCCCTCCCGCCTACGCCGCCGCCGTGCCGGAAGTGTTGCGCCTCCTTCGTCTCCACGGATTCCGCTGGCGCAATACCCTCGCCGAACATGAGGGCCTGATCTGGGAGGCCTTGGACCCCCTCGAAGATCCTCAATCCTCCGATCATCTCGGACCGGTGTTCAGTCTTGCGGCCACCAGTCCCGCCCGACATCGCCGCCTGTTCACCGCCCTCCGCTCCGCCGGCATCGAGCCCCCGTTCATCCGATACCCGGGTGGACCGGAGTGCGGACTCTTCCGCTTCGCCCTGTCCTCCGCCCATTCCACCGCCGCCGTCGTCTGCCTGGCGAAAGTGCTGGCCGCGGAATGCACCCGAGCCCCCGCTGGCTACCGATGGTTGTAAAGCCGCCGTCCTCCGCCTCCCCATGCCGGGGGGATCGGCAGCCTGCCGGTCCATGTCAGACCTTGTCGTCTTCGCCCGGACGCCGGAGGTCGTCCCGGAAGGTAGCCGGCGGTCGCCCGACCGCCGGACCCCCGACCGTCGCGATGCGGTAGGCCCGCTGCCCTCAGCGGGCGTTCTCACCTCATCCCGGACGGCGCCGGCGTCGACCCAGAAGGCCAATTCACCCCGGCTTCTTCACTGCGCCTCTGCGTCTCTGCGGGAGAACCTGCCTTCACCGCGGGATGAGGATGGGCGGCGCGATCCCTCCGGGATCGATGGGTGATTCGCGACGGCGTACCGGCGGTCGCGACGACCGCCGGCTACATTCCGTGACGCCTCCGGCGTCCAGGGCGGGTGCTGAACCGCGGATTCCGCGGTCCCTCCCATCCATGGGGCGAGCACCCCATTTTCAGAGATCCCACTTCGTTGGTATCTGACGAAGCTCAATGAGTGAATCAGGCCAAGGATCGCCGCAGCCCCCGGGCTCATGTATCTGACCGGACTCGGCACGGCGGTCCCCGAACATCGCTTCACCCAGGCGGAATGTTGGGAGGCCATGCAGGAGTCACCTCAGTTCGAGCATCTCAATCAGCGTTCCCATGCCGTGCTCCGGAAGGTGTTGACCGGAGACAACGGCATTGCCACCCGGCACCTCGCCGTTGCGGAGCTCTCGGAGGCCTTTGACCTGACGCCCGCGGTGCTGCATGGCCGCTTCGCCGACCATGCCCCCAGGTTGGCCGCCCGGGCCGCTGAACGCGCCCTCGCCGCAGCCCACCTTGTCCCCTCGCAAGTGGACGCCATCCTCATCAGCACCTGCACCGGCTATCTCTGTCCCGGACTCACCAGCTACGTGAGCGAGCGACTGGGATTGCGCTCCGATGTGCACGCACTGGACCTCGTCGGACAGGGCTGTGGTGCCGCGATGCCGAACTGTCGGACGGCGCAGGCGCTCCTCACGGGTGGCCACGCAGTGCATGTCCTGAGTGTGTGCGTCGAGGTCTGCAGCGCGGCCCTCTATCTCGACGACGATCCGGGCGTCCTCATCAGCGCCTGCCTCTTCGGCGATGGCGCGGGTGCGGCCGTGTGGTCCGCCCGGCCCACTGCACAGCAGCGTCGGGTGGAATGGAAGACATCGAGAAGCCTGCTCAACCCACGCGACCGGGAAGCACTGCGCTTCGAGCTGCGCGAGGGCATGTTGCGCAACATCCTGACCCGGGAAGTCCCGGCCCTCGTTGCCAAGGCGGTGGAAACCCTGCTGATCGAATCGCTGGAGGCCTCGGCGCTCCGCCGCGACGAACTGACGGGATGGATCCTCCACGCCGGTGGCCGCGAGGTGCTGACGGCATTGCAGGGACGCCTTGGCCTCAACGAGGGCGAACTGCAGCGGAGCGCCACCCTGTTACGCGAGATCGGCAACGTGAGCAGTCCCTTCGTCCTCTTCGTCCTGGAACGGGCGCTTGCCGAGCAGGCACCCGGCGGATGGTGGTGGATGTCGTCCTTCGGCGCGGGCTTCAGTGCCCACGGCGCACTCCTGAAAGTGGATTGAACCATGCGCCGCATCCTCCAACCGGAACTCCTCGATGCACTGCCGCCGGAGGATCCCCAGGGCATTGGTTCACGCGCGGATCTGCGACGGTTGAACCTCCTCATGGGGCATCCGGTTCACCTATCGCGTGCGTTTCGCAGCCAGCAACCGGCGAAAGCCCTTCCTCTACGTCCGCTCCGGGTGGTCGAGCTGGGTGCCGGCGACGGGACGTTGCTCCTTCGACTGGCGCGGCGTTGGTCGAATCTGGGTGTGAAGGCGGAAGTCACGCTGGTCGACCGACAGCCGTTGGTTTCCGGTGAAACACGCCGGGGATTCGCGGATCTCGACTGGCCATTGACCTGCGTGGTCTCGGATGTCTTTGACTGGCTGGAGTCGCCGGCCCCCGTGGCCGACCTGTTGCTGGCCAACCTGTTTCTCCACCACTTCGACCGCGCACAACTGATCGCGCTCCTTCACCTGATCGCAGCGCGGACGGACCGGTTCATCTGCTGCGAACCGCATCGGTCGCCGCTGGCGCTCACCGCGGCACATGTCCTTGGTCTGATCGGCTGCAATGCCGTGACGCGGCACGACGCCGTCATCAGCGTCCGTGCCGGATTTGATGGGCAGGAGCTTTCTGCGCTCTGGCCGGGGGCCACGCAATGGCACTTGACGGAGCAGCGGGATGGCCTGTTCAGCCACGGATTCAGTGCGCAGCGCAATGCCTGAGCCCATCATCATCGTGGGCGGCGGATTGGCGGGCTTGACCCTCGGCATCGCACTCCGCCGCCGCAACGTGCCGGTCACGGTGTGGGAGGCCGGACAGTACCCGCGCCACCGGGTCTGTGGTGAATTCATCAGCGGCCGGGGCCTGGCATCCCTGGCCCGCATCGGGTTGCTCGACGGGATCCGCTCTGCGGGTGCACGCCCCGCGACGGACGCGGCCTTCTTCAGTGAAACCACGACGATGGGGGTTCGTCCCCTTCCCGAGGCGGCCCTGTGTCTCTCCCGATTCGTATTGGATCACTGGCTTGCCGAGGAATTCCAACGGCTTGGCGGCACTCTGCGCGTCGGAGGGCGATGGACGGGTGAATACCCCGCCGGCGTGGTGCGCGCCTCGGGACGTCGCCCGGAGCCGGCGGCACCCGGCTGGCGCTGGTTCGGATTGAAGGTGCATGCGCGCAACGTCGAGCTGCGTGCCGATCTCGAGATGCACCTCCTGCCGACCGGCTACGTCGGGCTGTGCCGGCTGCCGGACGGCGAAGTCAATGTCTGCGGGCTCTTCCGCAGCCTGATACCAGTGCCGGATCTCGCGCAGCGCTGGCCCGAATGGCTCGTGGGCCCACCAGGATCGGCACTGCACGCCCGCATGGCGGGGGCTGTACTGGATCTGTCCTCGTTCTGCTCGGTCGCCGCACTGGGTCTAAGTCCGCATCGGGCGATCGACCGTCACGAATGTTCCATCGGTGATGCGCTGTCGATGATCCCGCCCATGACCGGCAACGGCATGTCGATGGCATTTGAGTCTGCGGAACTGGCACTGGATCCGGTCGAAAGGTTCAGCCGGGGCACGATGACCTGGGCCCAGGTGCAGGAAGAGGTCGCCCGGAGCTGTGATCGGATGTTCGCCCGGCGCCTCCGTTGGGCGGGGTGGATGCACCAGGCGCTGTTCTCCCGGCCGGCGCGTTCCGTCCTTTTCTTGCTGGCCACCCATGCTGGGTGGTGCTGGCGAAGCGGGTTCCAGCGGACACGCTGACCCTTCGATCGTAAGCAAGGCTTCTGCGCAGGGCTGTTCCACCCATAGGTGAACACCCGATACCGGGACGAGGGATCCACAACGAGCTTGAGCCCGTA
>CAMCFL010000085.1 GCA_945873715.1 Akkermansia muciniphila | reverse complement strand
GACCATCCCCGTCCACGTCCTCCAGGATCTTGACCCGGTCGCGTCCCTTCTCGCCTGGCTTCGCGCCCAGCGGATACTCATACAACTCGACCACCCACAACCGGCCGCGTTCGTCCCAGGTCATCGCCACCGGATTCACGACCTCGGGTTCGGAAGCGAACAACCGCATCTCAAATCCCGGCGGCAGGGTGAACTTCTTCCGGGCCTCCTCCGGTGATAGGGCCGGCGTGAGCGCGGGCACGTGTTGCCCCACCAGTTGCTTGCCCGAGGGCTGGTTGGTGTAGACCGGGAAACCGAACTTGGGATGGGTCGGCACTGCCGCCACCGCACCCACGCACAGAGCCCAGCTGCAAAGGCTCCCGGCCAGCACCTTCACTCGAGTCGCTTTCATCGGAAGATCCCAGCCTGCCAAGCCCGGCAGACCGGTCAATCGCCCTGTCGGGGAATAGCAGTCGGCCCAGCCGGGCCGGAGGGAAGATTTCAGTTTCAAGATTCAAGCCGGCTCAGCCCCCCGAACGCCGTGGACAGGAGCGGGCGCATCCCAGCCAACTTGAAACTCCGGTCCTTGAAACTTGAAACTGGGATCAAACCACCGCCATCGGCACGACCGCCGGCAGCAGCCGTCCCAAGGCTTCGGGCAGGGACGCACCCAACTCTTCCACGACCTGAGCCTGTTCGCCTTCGCGGAGGCGGATCCCGGATGGAACCCCTTCAACGAATCCTCCCAACACCTGATCGGCGTAGTGCATCAACCCCTGCCGCAGTGGCAGCGCAAAGACGGCCAGCATCACGCCGTACACCACCGGGTGCCACCCGTGGGCTTTCCCGGCTTCCACGGCGGCGACATAGCGTTGAACGACCCGGACATCGCTCAGGGGACGCAGTCGATTCAACTGTCGTTGGCCCACCCGGAAACTCGCCTCCGCGAGCGGACGCATGCCCACCCGGAGTCCCCAGGACTGATCGAGCATCAACAACTCCTTCACCCGCCCGGCAGAGGCATGCGACCACGCCTCGAGGACCACCGGCCATTCCTCGCCCACCACCACCTCCCGGACGTAACGACCCACCCACTCCCGCCAGTGGATCATCGCCATCGGAGTCCCCGCACCGCCCCCGGACGAATCCAAAGCCGACAGCGGGAGCCCCCCTGCTTGCCGCGCCAGTGCACGCACATCCCCCAGCAGGACCTCCCCGCGGGTGGCGTGCAGCACGTGTTTCTCTCCCGTGTCGAACGACATGACCGGGGGACCTTATCCCCGGTTCGACCGGGCTCAAGCCGGGGGAACGTCAAAAGTGGGTGTCGGTCGCGTCCTCGCAGGGTGCGTCCAGATCGTGGACGAGCGGTGAAGGCGAAGCCGAAGGAAGGATTTCCGTTTCAAGGTTCAAGTCGTCTGGCTTGCCACGGAAGTCGGCAGACACCCCTCGGTCGCGGGAGACGGGTGGGGGTCCTTTTGCCTCACCGGCGCGGATGCTTGATGCCAAACCACGCCAGCAGTGCGAGTCCGATGGACGTCCCCATCACCGGCAGTGGCACCGCCGCGACGGAAGCCAGGAAGAGTGCCTTCAACGCCGCGATTCCCGGGGCATCCCGGTGCGACCGCCGCTGGATGAGATACGAGGGGATGAAGACCGACAGGAAACAACCGATCACCGTCACCGGCCACGAGACGACCGCGAACTCGGGAATACCCCAGAGACTGTCGATCAGGATCATCAGGCCGGCTGCTGCCGGGTGGAAGGGAGTCGTCGGCGAAGCGGGGTCGCGATGGGATCCTTCACCGCCCGAGCCCGGATGCCCCGCCTCCGTCGTCAATGAACCTCCCGGCCCGGAATCCCCCGGAGGAACCACCTCGACGGGAATCTGTGGAGGGACATCTGGCATCCCTCCCCGTCGCATGATTCCGGGGTGAACTCAATGCTCGAAGCAAGACGCCAGAACTCAGCCGTGCATCCTGCGTTTGTTGTCACCGCTGTAGGCCCGCTGCCCTCAGCGGGCGGTTCCGCATCGCCGCCTGAGGGCAGGCAGCCTACATCCATGACCAGCTCAAGATGCCCCCAGCAATCAGGATGCCAACTCGCGCCTTGTCGTAATCAGCACCCTGACTAAGGTGGCGCCCATTCGATGTCTCAAGGACTCCATCTCTCCCAGCGCATGTCGCAGCAGATGGTGCTGTCGCCGCAACTCCAACAATCACTGGCGCTGTTGCAGGCACCCGTTCTGGAGCTGAAGGCGCTGGTGGAGCAGGAACTCCAGCAGAACCCGGTCCTCGAAGAATCCACCATTCCCGACGAGACCAACGAGGAACGCGAGGTCCGCGGGGAGGATGCCGCCGCCCAGGCGGACCCGGCCGAACCACCTGCCGACGTCCAGTTCGATCCCGCCACCGAGAAGCCCTCGGAGAGTACGGCCGACCCGTTTGATCAGGAGTTGCAGCAAATCCTCCAACTGGACCAGGAATGGAGGGATCATTTCTCGGCTGGTTCCGCCCAGAGCCGGCAATCTCCCGAGGACGAGGAACGCCGGCAGTTCATGTTCGACTCGATGGTGGCCCAGACCTCTCTCCAGGAAGAATTGCTCGAACAGGTGCGGATGGCAGATCTCTCTCCCGCCGATGCCCAGATCGCCGAGATGATCGTCGGGAACATCGATGATCGCGGCTACCTTCAGTCGGGCTCGAACGAACTTTCCTTCGCCACCGGGGTGCCGGCCGAGCAGATCGAATCCGTGCTCAAGGTCATCCAAGCATTCAATCCGCCCGGCGTGGGAGCGCGGGACATCCGGGAGTGCCTGATGCTCCAACTGGAGCGGGTGGACCGGCAGGATTCCCTCGAATACCGGATCCTTCGCGACCATTTCGACGCCCTGGGCCGACGTCGGTTTCCCGAGATCGCCCGCCAACTGGGCATCTCCCCCGGCGAAGCCCAGAAGGCGGGCGAACACATCGCCCAACTCAATCCGCGTCCGGGACGGATCACGTCGCCGGACGACAACTCCTTCGTTGTCCCCGAGGTCACCGTGACCAAGAACGGGGAGGACTTCGTGGTCTCGACCAACAGCGACTACATCCCCCACCTCCGGATCAGCAACACCTACAAGGATCTGCTCAGCCAATCCGAGACTTCCAGCGAGGTCCGGGAATATATCCGCGAGAAGATCCGGGCCGGAAAATTCCTGATCAAGAGCATCCACCAACGGCAGGACACGATTACCCGCATCGCGCAGGAGATCGTGAAACGCCAGCGGGAGTTCATGGAGAACGGCGTCGCCCACCTGAAGCCGATGACCATGGTTCAGGTCGCCGAAGTCGTCGGTGTCCACGAGACCACCGTGAGCCGTGCGGTCTCCGGGAAGTACATCCTCACGCCCCAGGGCGTGTTCGAGATGAAGTACTTCTTCACTTCCGGACTCCAGACTTCGTCCGGCGAAACGATGTCCAACACCTCGGTGAAGACGATCCTCAACGACCTGATCTCCGCCGAGGACAAGGGCAAACCGTTGTCGGACGAAGAACTCGTCGAGCAACTCCTCGGGCGCGGCATCAGGATCGCCCGACGCACCGTCGCCAAGTACCGCGCCGAACTGAACGTCCTCCCGAGCCACCTGCGGAAGTCGTACTGAATGACGGCGCCCGGAGGGGAACCTCAGTCTCCCCGGCGAGGGTCGGAGGCAAAGCGAAAGGGTTTTCCTCCCGTGAGATCGCTGCTTTCAAAAGACGGACACCAGTAACGTTCGACGTGTCCGATGACCAGATCCGTGCCAGTGAAGTGATCGACGCCTGGAGGACGCTCCGGGTTGTACATGGTGTCGGTGAGATCCCGTGCGAGCGCGACTTCCTTGCCCAGGCGCACCATCTGTCGGATGGCGAACGGACGGCCGAGGACACACATGTTCAGATGCACGCCGCAGAGGATGACGTGATCCACGCCGCGGGCCTGAAGGAGGTTCCATGCTTCCTGGCCATCGTCGGTGAGTGCATCGCCGGGAAGGATGTCGATTCCGGGATGCTGCCGCTTCCATGCCTCACGGATCGTGCACTTGGTTCCCGCGCAGGAGCAGCCCATGTCCGAATCATCGATGGGCAGGACTCCTTCGTGGGAAGCATCCGGCCAGCACCAGTGGGTCCCCCATCGTTCGGCCATGGCCAGGGGAACCGGGGTCTTCGCGAACGGAGCCCGGCGGGCAAGGTCACGGGCCGGGGTACCGTCGTAGAAGGAGGTCACGCTGCTGGGAGCGTGGATGATCAGCATCCCGCGTGATCGTGCCTCGGCAAGGAAGCGGTTCATCGCCGGCACCATCTCTCCCACCCGCGCCGATGCGGACTGACACCAGTGATCATCCCACATGTCGCAGACGATGACCGCAGACCGGGCGCCGCTCCAACGCTCGACGCGTGAGGTGGTCTTCCATGGACCGGAGCCCTCCCGCTGCTGGCGGCGAAGGTTCAACGGAGAGTCACCGTCGGACGGACCCTTTGGAACCATCAGGCAACCGGAGACCGGGAGGAGCATCCAGAGCAACCACCATCGGGGATTCATTGCATGCCTCATCAGACTTCCTCCAACGGTGTTTTCGCGTCGCCGAACTGCGGCATCCGCACGTCCATCTTGTCCATCATCGAGAGGTAGAGGCGGCACATCTGCCGCTCTGGTTTCTCCAGGTAGTCGAGGACCCGGCCCCCCTGGATCCGGCCCCCGCCTCCACCGACGAGCACCACCGGCAACTGCCGGGCCTCGTGGTTCCCGTTCAGCATCGACGAACAGTACATGAGCATCGTGTTGTCGAGGGCCGTGCGGGAACCCTCCTGGATCGCGTCGAGCTTCTGCGCGATGTAGGCGAGTTGCTTCACGAAGAACTGGTTCACCTTGAGCCAGTCGGCCGTGTCGGAGTGCGAAAGCAGATGGTGGATCATGTAGTCCACCCCGAGGTTCGGGAACCGCAACGACGAATGATCGTTGTTGAGCTTCAGCGTGCAGATGCGGGTGGTGTCGGTCTGGAAACCCAGCACCAGGATGTCGCACATCAACTTCATGTGCTCGCCGATGTCCTGGGGAATGCCGTCGGCCGGGCGCGGGATGTTGGGGGCCGACAGGGTGGGTCGCCAGCCCTGGAGTTCGCCCCGCTTGCCGGCGTTCTCGATCCGGACCTCCACCTCGCGGACGGAGTCGAGGTACTCATCGAGTTTGCGTTGATCATTCCTGCTGATGCGCCGGCGGAGATCCGTGGCGTCCTCCAGCACCGCGTCCAACACGCTCTTGTCGCCCCGCTGGACCTCGTCCTTGAACAACCGGTCGAAGGCCAGGGCCGGATAGATCTCCAGGGGCGTCGGAGTGGTCGGGGAGCTCCACGAGATGTGCGAACTGTAGAGCATCGAGTAGTTCTTGTGCACCGACGGGTTCGATTTCTCGCAACCCAGGACCAGGCTGGGAACCTTGGTGGAAGCGCCGCGTTTCTGCGCCAGCAATTGGTCGATGGACGTTCCGGAACGGATCTCGCCTCCGGACGCCAGTGGCGCTCCCGAGAGCAGGTTGCCGGTCTGGGAGCTATGGATGTTCCCCTTCAAGGCCTCCTCGTTGTAGAGACCCCGGATGAAGAGCGTCTTCTGCTTCAGGTCGGCCAGAGGCGAAAGCACCTGACCCAGCTCCAGGTCCTTGCCTTCGCCGCGCGCCCACCATTCCTTCGAATGAAACCCGTTCCCCGAGAAGAGGACTCCGAGTCGGACCGGTGCCTCGCTCGACGACGGGCTCCGGGCGGGTTCATCGCCCCAGACCCGGAACGACTCCATCCACGGCAACGCCATGGAGACACCCAGACCCCGAAGGAAGGTCCGGCGCTGGAACAGGTGCTTTTTCATACTGGGCAGGTCGATATTCGTGAACGGGAAACAGGGGTTCAATCCTCGGCGGCGTCGCGGCCGCGGATGTGGAGGAACTGCGGGCTGCGGACGATCGTCTCGATGGCAACCCCCACGCGGTAATCATTGGCCTTGAGAGCCGTCGTCATCTCCTTGAGCAGCGGCCCATCCGAGAGTTGCACCGATCGTCCCAGGGCATATCCGAGGAGCTTGCGACAGAACTGGCGGACGAAGACCTCCCGGCGCTTTCCAATCAGGTACTGGCGCAGTCCGTCGAGATCCTCGAACTCCACTCCGTCGGGGGCCACCACACGCGTCGCCACCGGGCGATCCCCCAGATCGCGTTCCCGACGACGCCCGATCGCGTCGTAGGCCTCCAGCGAGAAGCCATAGGGATCAATCCGACGGTGACAGCCCGAACAGCGCGGGTCGTTGCTGTGCTTCTCGACCAGTTGCCGGACGGTGAGACCATCGGTTCCCGCCTCATCTTCGGGCAGGCGCGGCACATCCTTGGGCGGCTTGGGCAGCTTCTCCCCGAGCAGGACTTCGCACAGCCAGTTGCCCCGCAGGATCGGACTGGTCCGCGAGGCCCCCGACTGCTTTGCCAGCACCGTCGCCTGTCCGAGGATCCCGCCACGGCCATGGCGCTTGATGCCCGAAACCAGCCGCCATTCGGGCCCCTGGACCCCGGGGATCCCGTAGTGCGACGCCAGAGCCTCGTTCAGGAAGGTGCGGTCCGAATCAATCAGGTCGGTCACCGGCCGGTCGTTCTGGAAGAAGTCGGTGAAGAAGCGGATCGATTCCTCGTACATGTCGCCCCGGAGCTTCGCGAAGGTCGGGAAGTGCCGCTCGCTCTTCTCGTCCAACGTGTCGAAGCCGTGGATGTGCAACCACGCACAACCGAACTCTTCGGCGAGTCGACGCACCCGCCCATCCTTCAGCATCCGCCGGGTTTCCTTCGCGACCGCATCCGCCCCCTGAAGCCGGCCGGCCGCCGCATCCTGCCGAAGTTCCCCATCGGGCAGGGACGACCAGAGGAAGTAACTGAGCCGCGAAGCCATCTCCCATTCGTTGACCGGCGAAGGCTCCTTCCCGGGTCCCGGCGACTCCGCCCGGTAGAGGAATGACGGTGCCACCAGCACGCGGGCGAGGGTGAAGCGGATCGTTTCTTCATGCCCAAGGCCTTCGGTCCGGAGTTGCTGATAGAGCGCCCGCAATCCGCGACGTTCCTGCTCGGTCAGCGGGCGGCGGTAGGCCTGTCGTGCGAAATCGAGCACCGCCTGGACATGGCTCGGTTCGGCCTTCGCCTGCTGCTCACGAAACTGGACGGCCCGTTCACGGATCGGCTCCCGAAGTGGCTCGAAAACCTTCGGATCCGCATCCTGGGTGGCGTACTGCCACAACTGGTCGAAGGCATCCACCAGCGTCAGCGCGTCCTGACTCACAAACCGGAGCTCGGCCCACAGACGTTCCAGTTCCTCCGTCTCCCGACGATCCAGCATCAGGCGTCGCAGGGCCTCGTCCTCACGATGGTGCAGGGTCAGCGTCACCACCTCGTCCACCGGCACGATCTTGGTATAACTGAGCGCGGCGGGGAAAAGGCCCCGGAACTCGTCCATGCCCGCGTCGACACGGACACGGGCCGGGCTTCCCTCGGACACCACCACGGGCAATCCCGGGATTCCTCCAGCGAGCGCTGGCGGATTCGTCGAAAGCAACAATTGCACGGACCCTTCGCGTCCGGCGCGCGGATCCAGTTCCCCGGTCACCACGAACTCGCGTCCGGCAACCAGTTCCCGCGGCAGTCGGATGGCGAGCACGCTGGGAGCCTTCACGCAGACGTCAGCGGCGCCGACCTCGACGTCCATGCCCACTGCGGGAGGTCTGCCAAAAACCGCGGGATCCAGTCCCCACCCCTCGCCGCCCGAGACCGGAGCCACCGGACCCGTCACGTTCAGTCGCGCCCCGCCCAGCATCGGTCCGGCGAGCGAAAGCCACTGCCGCCGCCAATCAGCGTCCGGCCCCTTGCCTACCTCGCCCTCCGGTTTGGAGAGGAGCGCCGCCAACTCCGCCGCCCGCTTCGCGCGCGTTGCCGCATCAGGAGCTTCCAACCACTTCGCCAGCAAGGATGCCGCCGGAACGACGGGCGCGTAGTCGCCTGAACCGGTGACCGGCTCGGTGTACAGATGCCAGACCCCCGCGTTGCCCTGACGGTCCGCATGCGGATTCCCCGCGGTGAGGTCGGGCGAGACATCGCCGGCGAGGTTCCACCGCCTGGACTCATCCGCGGGGGTGATGGTGAGATCGACCCGGGTGAGATCGCAGGAGTGATTGCCATCACGCGGTCCGATCAGCACGGAGATGAGGTCCCCGCGATTCACCACGACGGAAGTCAAAGGACCGAAGGAAACCTCCTTGGCTCCCTGTGCCACTCCCTGCGCCAACCGTCGCCGGGTTGTTCCTCGACGAAGTTCCACCGACCAGGTGACCCCGTTTCCGCACTCGGGATGGGCATGCTGCACCACTCCCTGCACCTGCACGGTTCCCTCCACGGGACTCAGCCAACCCGCCGCCACCTGAAGGGTCGGGGAGGGATGCATGGCGACGCTGTGGGCCCGGAGATCGCCAGGAATGCGCACGGCTTTGTCCGACGAATTGGCCACGATGCTGGGCAGATCCGGGTTCCCCCAACCGGTGACAAACTCGTGCCCCCCCAAGGCCCGCTGGGCCGTCGGAAGATGTCCCTTCACTTGAAGCGGACCCGCCGGACCGACGCCGAGATAATCCAGCCACAGGTCGAGATCTCCGCGAACCATTCCGTGTTTTGCGGTGACTCCATCCAGGTCCGCGGCTCCCGCAGTCTGGACCTCGGAAACGGCAGCCAGGGCTTTCTCAATCCCGGTCGTGAGTCGAGCGCGACGGGACTCCAACTCGGCAACCCGCGCCTGCAATCCAGCCAGCGGAATCTCCGGCTTCCCGGCAACCGACAAACGGGGTTGGACCCAACGCACGACATCCCCCACCGCACTGTCGCCCGCCGTGCCCGCCGCCAGATAGACCGTCAACTCGCCGGTCGTCGGCTCGGCGGGAATCCGGAGGCGCAACTCCTGCCGCGCCAGAACCGGGCTGACCGGCTCCATCCAGGCCTTCGGTCCGCCCAACTTCCCGATGTGCCCGACCGGACTGAACTTCCAGACCGCAGCCTGCCAGGCCGCGATCTCTGCGGTCAGGCCCGGAACCTCGGCAGCAGAAGCGCGTCGCCAGCGCTCGCGAAGGGAATCGAGGAGGAAGGACGGACGGGAATCGTTCAGCGCCGCGAACAGCACGCCGAGATACCTGGCGCTCAATCCACGCGCCGCGGCC
>CAMCFL010000084.1 GCA_945873715.1 Akkermansia muciniphila | reverse complement strand
CCTCCACCCAGGCGTGGGAGGCATCGGCCCCTGGCGTGCACAGATACCCGGAGACGTACAGGGCCGGGATCTGCAGGGACCGACACAGACCGATCAGCACGTGGGCGTAGTCCTGGCAGACTCCGGTCCGCCGTTGAAGTGCCTCAGCCATGCGGGTGTAGGCGGTGGTTGCCTTGGGGGCATAGATGAACTCGGAATGAACCCAATGCATCAGGGCCTGCGCGGCCTGCCAGGTGTCCGTGCAACCCGCCGAGGCATCAATGGCCACGCGCCAGACGGCGGAATCCAATTCCACGTACTGACTCGATTGGAGGTACTCAAAGCATCGCTCCAGACGCACGCACTCGTGGACGCGGGACAGGGGGAACGGGTGCGCCATCGGGTCGAGCCAATTGTCCCGACTGGTCACCACCAGACTTTGGGACTCAACCAGCAGACTGCTGTGAGGCTGGGCAATCTCGAAGTGATGGACACAATTGGCGTAGAAATCCTCGTAGTGCCGGAGGTGCACCGCCGGAATCACTTTCAGCACGAAGGAATCGCACCGCTGGTGCTCGTTTGAGACCGGCTGAAGCCGCACCTCATTGAAGCTTTCACGCACCGGTGCCGCGTAGGTGTACCGCGTTCGGTGCAAGACCTGAAGTCTCGCCATTCCTTCCAACCTCCACGAAGGACAGGGGACAGCGCAATCCCCCGCACCTCAGAGCCGACTTCACCCCGGGCCGTCCGGAGACTAACCTGCGGCGCGTGATCATCATCGTCATGGGCGTCTCCGGTTGCGGGAAATCCACGGTGGGCCGTCTCGTCGCCGAACACCTGGGGTTTGAATTCCGGGACGGCGATGATTTCCATCCGTCCGCCAACGTCGCCAAGATGCGGGCCGGGACTCCCCTGAACGACGACGATCGGCGTCCCTGGCTCCTGGCCATCGCCGACTTCATGCGCGCTTCCCAGGCCGCCGGGCGCGGCGCAGTGGTTGCCTGTTCCGCCCTCAGGGAATCCTACCGGGACCTGCTGTTGCGTGGAGAACCCTGGGTTCGATTCGTCCATCTGACCGGTCCGCGGGAGGTCATCGCCGACCGAATGAAGAGCCGCGTCGGCCACTACATGCCCGTCACCCTGCTCGACAGCCAAATGGCCACGCTGGAGACCCCGTCCGATGCGTGGGCGGAAGACATCCGACGCACGCCGGAGGAAATTGCTTCCAGCGTGGTCGCCCGGGTCCGGGCGGGATGATCCGCCGCTGAGAGCCGAGCGGGGTACCGGCGACACGCCGGTACCGATACGAGGGACTGGGCAAGTCTCGGGAACAAACGGGACGGACCGCCCATTCCCGCCGCCCTTTCAACCCATGGCCCTCAGGAAGCCGGAATCACGAGGGAGGTGTCGCCCGGAGCGACGCTGTCGACACGAAGCCGGCGACGATTGTCGCCCATCAGTTCGGCTTCCTGCCCGGGTCCCTTGTTCATCAGTGCCTGGGCCAGCGGGGACAGGTAGCTGAGGAGGTTCCGGTCGGGATCGCCATCCCAGGCTCCGAAGATCTCCACCGTCTCCTGTCGGTTGGTATCGAGATCCGTGAAGCTGACCCGGGTTCCCGGGGCCACGGCATCGACCTTCGGATTGGCGAAGTCGGTACCGCGGGCTCGGGCGAGCTGGAGCTCGAGTTCGTGCTTCCGGCGGTGCAGGACCTTCTGCATTTCCTTGGCCGCCTTGAACTCGTGGTTCTCGCGCAGGTCGCCATAGCTCTTGGCAATGGCGATGTCCTTCACGTTGGCGGGAATCGCCTTGTTCACCAGTTCATCATACTCACCCTTGCGACGCTCGAGGCTGGACCAGCTGACGAGGAACGTCTTGTCGTCCTTGGCCTGTTCGCCGCTGATCATCGATTGGATCTGCGGGTAGACCTTGACGATGCGACCGAGGAGCGAGCGCTTGTCCATGTCGTCGAAGGCCGGCGAAAGCTGAAGCGAGCGGACCAGATCCTTGATGATATCGACATCCGCGGCCTCGATGAGGTCGGGGAGAAGCTGCATGTCCTCCAGGACAAGGTCGTGGAGCCGGCTGGTCTTCTTTTCGTTGAACGCATCCCGCTCCATCGCGGTGATCATCGCCCGGAAGACTTCGGGTCCGAGGATGTCGGCGAAATGATCGCTCCGCTCCTTGCCGAGCCAGAGGAGCAATTCACTGGAGGCGGCATGCTGGCTGACGAGCCGGGCGAGGGTATCGCGAAGGAGTTGTCCACGGCCTTCCACCATCAGGAGGCGGGCGCATTCTGCGGCCAGCTTGGCAGACACCCGGTTGATGATCAGGACCAACTGGGCACCCCAATCGGGAACGACATCGCGGAACGCTTCCAACGCCCGCCGATGCTTGACCGCCGGCAGTTCCTCGAAGAACGCGACCAGCTTCTCCAGCAGTCGTTCCATCGGGGTTTCCTGGCTGAGCGGAACGAAGATGTCCCGTGCCGTCAACTGGCCCTCGGGAACGTTCATGGCTCCGGACTGCCGGAGATCGTCCCGCATGAAGATGCCTTCCAGGGTCAGCGAAGGCATGGTCTGGACGTGGGACTGGATATCCGCCGCCAGCAGGTTGACCGCTTCCGAGCTGACATCGTGACCGCGGATATCATCGGCGCACTTGAGCACTTCGGCGGCCACGGCGATCTTGGCCTTGAGGCCCTTGGCGGCGCGAAGTTCGGCCGTCAACCGGTCGCCCAGAGCGATCTCCTGCTCCTGATACAGGATCGGCTCGGTCTTCTTGAGGGGCACTGTGAAATGGCCATCGCGCTTCATTTCCGAGCGGGCCACCTCCCACCATTTCTTCCAGTCGGAAGTGACGACGTCCGCCAGAACGACCTGAATCTGATCCACGGTGGCGCGGCCGTTCATGGAACGGAGCACCAGCTTCACGACGTCCAGGTGATGCAGGGCGGCCTCACGCTTGAGGCCGTCGAGGTCCATGTGCTTGCGGACCAGGATGTGTTCCCGATTGATGGCCTTCAGCGATTCCGCCGCGAAAATCAGGTCCAACGTGTGACCTGCCTTGGCGTTGAAATCGACGTTGAGTCGGCCCAGAGCCCCATCCAGTGCAGTGATCCGGCCGAAGCCCCAGCTCTTGTGCTGGCAGAAGCCGGCCTGCACGAGATTGAGAAGGGGCTCGACGTGCCTGGGCTGGATCTTTCCGCTGGCAACCAATTTATCGAGTTCGTCTTTCATCATCGTGCGCTCTCGAATCAACCGCCGACCAACCCGGGCGAATTGCTACCGTGCCCGACCCATTTTAGGCGGGAACTGCGTGCTGGCCGATTGTCGATTCGTAGACAGTATGGGCGCGTGGACGTTGCCAGACCAAGACAAATTGCCTTCCGCGCCCTTCAGCGTGCGGGCGCTCCGGGAGACTTCGTGGAGCATCGCATGGAATCCGATCCCGGATTCCTCTCCCTCACCGCGACCGATCGGAGGCTGGCGCAGGAGCTGGTGTACGGGGTCATGCGGCAGCGCTCGACCCTCGACTGGATCATCCACCATCGGACCGCTGGACGCCCGCAGAAGCCCGCGTTGCACGACCTGTTGCGCCTGGGACTGTACCAACTGTTCTTCCTGGATCGCGTCCCCGCTCATGCAGCCGTCCATGAGACCGTCGAGTTGGCAAGGGAGGCGGGATTCCCCCAGCAGAGCGGGTTCGTGAATGCGGTTCTTCGCGGATGCGATCGTGACCGGGAGAGCCTGCGACAGGAAATCGAGCGATTGAAGGAGGCAGACCCCGCTGTCGCCTGGTCGCACCCGGCCTGGCTGGTGGACCGGTGGCGGGGACGATTCGGCAAGGTGGGACTCCGGAAGATGCTGGAATGGGACAACTCGCCGCCTCCGACCTTTGTCCGGGTGAACACTCTCCGCACGACTCCAGAAGCGCTGGTGGAACGTTGGAAGACCGAAGGGGTCGTTGGTGTTGCCGTGGAACACGATTGGATCCCCGCCGGCCACGCCTTCCATCTCCAGTCGCATCCGCCGCTGGCGGGTTTGGGATCCTTCATCGAAGGCGGGTTCTATGTGCAGGACCCAAGCACCCTTCTCGCGGTCCGCGAGCTGGATCCACAGCCCGGTGATGCCGTCCTCGACTTCTGCGCGGCTCCCGGCGGCAAGACCACCCACATCGCCCAACTTCTCGGCAACCAGGGCCGGGTGATCGCCCACGACAACAGTTCCTCCCGGCTTCGATTGGTGACGGAGAACTGCACGCGTCTCGGCGTGACTTGTGTGGAGACCGTCAGTCCACCCGCGTCGCCCGGACAACCCGGTACTTTTGATCGGGTGCTGCTGGATGCCCCGTGCTCGAACACCGGGGTACTGCGCCGACGCCTCGAACTGCGCTGGCGTATCCGCGCGGAGGAGATCGGACGCCTGGCGGAAACCCAATGTCGTCTGCTGGAGCGGGTCGCGACCTATGTCCGGCCGGGTGGAGTTCTGGTGTATTCGACGTGCAGTCTGGAATCCGAGGAGAACGAAGCCGTGACCGCCGCATTCTCGGGCTCGGGAAGCGAGTTCGATCTGGTTCGACAACGCCATCTGGATCCGGTCCATGACCGGGTGGATGGAGCGTACGTCGCCGTGCTGCGTCGCCGCTAAGAGGCGAGGCCTCCCAGGATGAACCCGAATCCCGTCTCTCCTGCGCCGACGATCGTCGCGCTCTACCGGTCCGCCGCGCACAACTTCGTCGGGCATCACGGCCTGGAGCCGGGGGTGCATCTCATGGAGCGGGTTCCGATGCTGGAGTGTGTGGCGGGACGAGGGATCCGTGGCGACCGGTTCTTTGATCACCGACCCGACTTCAAGGGGCAGATCACCTTCTTCGCAGCCGAGGTGCACGAGGCGGTCTGCGCCGCGTTCGGGATCGATCCGGATCCCTCGGTGTACCGTCGCAACGTGGTGATGCGAGGGGTGGATCTCGGGGAATGGATCGGACGTCGATTCCAGATCCAGGGGATCAGGTTTGAAGGAATCGAAGAGTGTCGGCCGTGCTACTGGATGGATCAGGTCGTCACCGCCGGTGTAGAGGAATTCCTGCGGGGACGAGGCGGATTGCGTGCCCGCATCCTCACGGATGGGCCGTTGGCAGCGGGAGTTCTGGGGAAGCGTAGCGAGCTCTGACCCAGCCTCCCCGGAAAAGGCCAAGGCGGAGAACCCGTGCTTTTGGCAGGGGCTCTCCGCCTCGGGGTGGTCAGACGAGACTACTTCTTCGTCGACTTCTTAGCGGCCGGCTTCGCTGCTGCTTTTGCTGCAGGTTTGGCTGCGGCCTTGGCGACGGGCTTCGCCGCAGCTTTCGCTGCGGGCTTGGCCACGGGCTTGGCGGCGGGCTTCTTGGCTGCCGGTTTAACGGCGGCGGCGGGCTTCGCTACTACTTTCTTTTTTGCTGCCATTCAATCTCACCTCCCTTCGATGCCTAAGGGGCATGAGGGGAAAATCTGTTTTTGGGGTGGCACTGCGCGTCCTGTCGCAACCTGCACCCTGCTGCTCGCAGGGGCTCGTATAAGTGTGTGCCTTGGCGGGAAGTTTTCCTGAGTTTGCCCGGACGCCTGCAAAGGTCAATCCGTCTTTGCAGAAGCGACACATGAAAGCAGAACTTTTCCCCGATTGCGTGACGCGTTGAGAGCGCCGCCGTACAGACGCGACGCGGAGTTCAACTTGGGCATGGCCATTTTCCATCGTTCCACCCGCACCCCATTCATGGTTCCATCACGCCCATTCATGACGCTTCCAGAGCATCGCCAGTCCATCGATGAAATCGACGCGCGGATCGTGGAACTCCTCAACGAGCGCACGCGCCACGTGCTTGAGATCGGTGCGATCAAACAGAAGCAGGGACAGGAGATCTACGCGCCACACCGAGAGCGGGCCGTCCTGCAGAAGGTGTGCAAGCTGAACGCCGGCCCAATCACCCATGACGGTCTCCGCGCCATCTATCGCGAGATCATGTCGTCGGCCCTGTCGCTCGAGAAGAACCTCTCGATCGCCTACCTTGGACCCGAAGCAACCTTCACCCATCAGGCGGCCATCAAGCGGTTCGGCGCCAGCCTGCGCTACTCGCCGCAGCGGACGATTGCCGACGTCTTCCATGAGGTCTCCAAGCATCGTGCGGACTATGGCGTGGTCCCGGTGGAGAACAGTACGGAAGGCGTGGTGACCCACACGTTGGACGTGTTCGTCGACAGTGACCTGAAGATTGTCGCCCAGGTCGTCCTGCGCATTTCCCATTGCCTGGCTAGCCGCGCGACCCGGCGCGAGGACATCGTCAAACTGCACGTCCACCCTCAGACGCTCGCGCAGTGTCGCGGGTGGATTCAGCAGCATTTTCCGCACGCTGAACTGTGCGAGACGGCCTCGAATGCACGCTCCGCTGAGCTGGCGGCGAAGGACCGTCGTTCTGCCGCCCTCTGCGGTGAACTGGCAGCGGAGACCTACGCGGTCCCCATCCTCGAACGGGATGTGCAGGACAACGCCGCCAACTCCACACGCTTCCTGATCCTGGGGAGGCAAGTGCCACCGCCGGGCGAGACCGATCGCACCAGTCTGATGTTCAGCATCCGCGACGAAGTAGGGGCACTTTACAAGGCACTTGCACCTTTCCGGCGTTTCCGGATCAACATGACCAAGATCGAGTCGCGGCCCTCCAAGAGGAAGGCCTGGGAGTACTTCTTCTTCGTCGACTGCGACGGTCACGCCGAGAGCGGAAAACTCGCCAAAGCCATCGCGCTGCTGAGCCAGCATTGCAGTTTCGTGAAGGTTCTCGGGAGCTTTCCCAACGGAGACTGAGCCCGGAGTTTTTCTTGCCGCCGACCGACATCCGCAGAGGATGATTCATCATGCCCGAGGGAACTCCACGTCAGGATCTCATTGTCGGTGTCGACCTCGGTGGCACCAAGATCCTCTCCGGCGTCTTCACGCCCCAGCTCAAGCGGATGGCCACCGCCAAGCTCAGCACCAAGGCCGAGCGTGGCTACGACGCGGTGGTCGAGCGCATCGAACGCTGTGTCCGTGACGCCGTCGACGAGGCGGATATCTCCCTGAAGCAGGTACGCGGCGTTGGCATTGGTGCGCCGGGCGCCGTTGATCCGGATACCGGGGTCGTCCTCTTCGCCCCGAACCTGCGCTGGAAGGATTCCCCGCTGAAGCGCGACCTCGAGAAGCGACTCGGTGTCCCCGTCTTCGCGGAGAACGACGGCAACATCTGCACCCTCGGTGTCCAGGTGGTGGAACTCGACGGGAAGCCGCAGCAATTGGTGGGCATCTTCGTGGGAACCGGCATTGGTGCCGGAATCATCCTCAACGGCCGCCTGCACGGGGGCTTCAACCGGACCGCCGGCGAGATCGGTCACATGGTCCTGGAAGTGGGAGGACCCAAATGCGGGTGCGGCAACCGCGGATGCTTCGAGGCGCTGGCCAGCCGCACCGCCATCTTTCGCAAGCTGAGCGATTCGATCCGTGACGGCGCGAAATCCCAATTGAGCGAGATGCTCGGCCCGGGCGAGGCCATCGCGGACCTCAAGTCCGGAGATCTTCGCAAGGCCCTGCGGAAGGGCGACAAACTGGTGGAGAAGGTCATCGGCGAGGCCGCCGAATACATCGGGATCGCCACCGCCAACATCATCAACTTCCTGAATCCCGAAGTCATCGTCCTGGGCGGCGGCGTGATGGACGCCCTCCAGGATGAGATGCTGGCCATCATCGAAGCCACCGCTCGGGACTACGCCATGACCGGAACGGCCGACGGGATCCGCATCATTGCCAGCCGCCTCGGAGATGAGGCGGGGATCACAGGAGCCGCAGTGCTGGCACGGCAGGGGTTGAAGAGCTGACTGGACTGCGAGGTTGTGCCCCGGGGCCATCTGCCTATAGTGCCGAGGTCTTGTGGGTCCACCCCCGTGCGGCGCGCGCAGGTTTTTTCCTGCCGGACGAGTCCCTGTCGGCGTCACCGCGTCCCTCCATATGCTGGTTCATCTGCTGAAATCGAAGATCCATCGGGCCACCGTCACCGCTGCCAGCGTTGATTACGAGGGCTCGCTCACCATCGCCGAAGACCTGATCGAACAGGCTGGCCTGTTCCCCTTCGAGCGTATCCTGTGCAGCAACATGGCCAATGGAGCACGCTGGGAGACCTATGTCATCCGGGGTCCGCGGGGATCGGGTGCCATCGAACTCAACGGAGCGGTCGCCCATCTTGGCAAGCCGGGGGATCGGATCACCATCATGTCGTACACCGAGATCGATTCGACCCTGGCCTCAGGCTGGCAACCCCGGGTGATTGTCCTCGGTACCGGCAATCTCATTGTCAACGAACGCGGCACCTGACCTCTCCCCCTGTCACCCATGCGCACGTACACCACCGGGCAGATCGCCGAACGTATCGGAGCCGTCGTCATCGGGGATCCCAACCTTTCACTCTCGGGTTTCGCACCCGCCGACTCGGCCAAGCCCGGGGACCTGACCTTTGCCGAGAACGAATCCTACTACCAACGGGCCCGGCAGAGCGCCGCGTCGGCCATTCTGGTGGCAGAAGACTTTGCGGCAGATGCCAAGACCCTGATCCGGGTGACCAACGCCCGGGTCGCCTTCGCCCTGGTCCTGCCCCTCTTCTTCCCGGAACCCACCTTCGTCCCAGGCATCCATCCTTCGGCCGTGGTGGCCGCATCGGCACAGATTGATCCCACCGCCCATGTCGGTCCGCATTGCGTGGTCGGCGAACGGGTGAAGATCGGGGCCGGCGCAGTCCTCATCGCCCAGGTGTACGTCGGAGACGATTGCACCATCGGGGAACAGACCCGCCTGTTCCCGCACGTCAGCCTGTACCAGCGGTCCCACCTTGGGAAACGAGTCCGGATCCACGCCGGTGCCGTCATCGGTGCGGACGGATTTGGTTACGTCTTCGACGGAGGGGAACACCGCAAGGTACCACAAGTCGGTCAGGTGCAGATCCAGGACGATGTCGAAGTGGGTGCGAATACCACGATCGATCGGGCTGCCTTGGGAGCGACGATCATCTGCAAGGGGACCAAGATCGACAACCTCGTCCAGATCGCCCACAACGTGAACATCGGTGAGCACTCGATCATCGTCGCCCAGGTCGGCATCGCCGGCAGCACCAAGATCGGTGCCAACGTGACCGTCGCGGGCCAGGCTGGAATCGCCGGCCACCTGAGGATTGGTGATCGGGTGACCCTGGCTGCGCAGTCCGGCGTGATG
>CAMCFL010000083.1 GCA_945873715.1 Akkermansia muciniphila | reverse complement strand
GCACGAAGACGCTTTCCTTGTCGGCACGTCCGTCGCCATCGGTGTCTTCGAGGATCAGGATGCGATCCCCTTCCTGCTGGCGGTTGTAGTGCCCACGGTAATTGACGCCTTCGGCCACCCACAGGCGGCCGCCGGAATCGAAATCGAGGTTGGTGGGATTGCGCAGCATGGGCGAGGTCGCCCACACGGTCACTTCCCAGGCGGGATCGCTGACGGCGAGCCGGGTGACGGGAACGATCCGATCCTGGGCCTGAACGGCCAGTCCCAACGCCAGTGCGGCCACACCCAACGGAATTCTTACGGGATTCACGCGCCCTGTATTGCCCGAGCCCACGCAGCAAGGGAACCCGAAACTCGGGATCTGCCTGCCCTGGGTCTGCCCCGGGACCGCGGGCGTCCTCGCCCGCTGCTTTTCCTCTGCCGGCCGGGGCAGCCGCGGAGAAGCGGAGAAACGGAGTGCGCCCCCCGCTTCGACCGAACCGCAAATTGGGCATGCACCTCGGGCGCGGCAGCGTCTTGGAGTGCGTGCAGCGTCAGCTGCCGCTTTCGCCCGCTCCGCCGCGACACCGATCGCCCCATCGACCGCGCCGGTTCCACCCGCCGGGAGGGTAGGTCCTCCGCACATCGCAAGGGCACAGGAACCTCGACGGTGTCCGTCTGTCCCGCGACCAAAGCGGCAGCTGACGCTGCGCGCACTCCAGGACGCTCCGCGCCGATCGTGAATCGGGGAGCGAAGGAACCTCTCGGAACTGCCTACCCGGGGCCGCGGGCGTCCCCGCCCGCCTTTCTCCTCCCTGCCCCCCGAGCGGCCGGGGACGGCCGCGGTCCCAGGGCTCTCCCGCGGTCCCGCGCCGCCTTGAACCTTGAAACTGAAAACTTTCCCCCGCCGTGACCCTCCGGCGCTCCGCCCCCGAAATCGGCCTTGTACGCCCGACACGGGCCGGTACGGTCATCCCCGCCCGGCTCCGCGTGTGCGGAAGCCATCCAGGGCTGAGAAAAATCGTTAAACTAGGAACCTAATCGTCAACCTCCGTTGCCCCTGCAACGTCGGTGGGTCGTTAGGCACGGAGTCTTCAGCGGGGCAAATACTCTTCGCCCCGACAGAGCCTCCCCTGTTCGTCGTTCCAGCGCCGGTCCCTTGTCGGGCCGGCATATGCGTCCATGGCAGCCAGCACACCGTCCTTCGCGGACCTGCTCAAGCAGTACAACCGGCAATTCGTCGCCGGCCAGATCGTCAAGGGAACCATCATCGAAGTCAGACCCAAGGAAGTCCTGGTCGACGTCGGTGGCAAGTCCGAAGGCGTCGTCTCCGCATCCGAGTTCGAAAACTTCGACACCGTCAAGGTGGGCGACATCGTGGATGTCCTCATCGAGCGACCCGAAGACAAGGATGGAAACATCCACATCTCCAAGGAAAAGGCCGAGTTCCAACAGAACTGGGACCGGATCCAGACCATCTGCAACGAGGGCGGCACCGTCCACGGCAAGGTCAAGGCGGTGGTCAAGGGTGGATTGATCATCAACATCGGGGTCGAGGCGTTCTGCCCGGCTTCGCAGGTCGATATCGTCCCGCCCAAGAACCTCCTCGGATACGTTGGCAACACCTACGAGTTCCGCGTGGTGAAGCTCAACCCCGACCGTCAGAACGTGGTGCTCAGCCGCCGCGAACTGGTCGAGGCCGAGCGCAACGCCCGCCGTTCGACCCTCCTCACCGAGATGATGCCCGGCGACATCCGCAAGGGTACCGTCAAGAACATCACCGACTTCGGCGCCTTCATCGACCTCAACGGTCTCGACGGCCTGCTGCACATCACCGACATGACCTGGGGCCGCCTCGCTCACCCGAGCGAACTGCTCAAGGTCGGCCAGGAAATCGATGTGGTCGTCCTCGACGTCAATCGCGAGAAGGAGCGGGTCTCCCTCGGCCTCAAGCAGAAGAGCGCCAACCCCTGGGACAACATCGACCAGAAGTTCCCGGTCGGAACCAAGGTCAAGGGCAAGGTCGTCAACCTCGTTCCCTACGGTGCCTTCGTCGAAGTCGAACCCGGTGTCGAAGGCCTCGTGCACGTCACGGAGCTGTCCTGGACCAAGCGCATCGCCAAGCCTTCCGACGTCCTCAAGCAGGGCCAGGAAGTCGAAGCCGTCGTGCTCGGCATCAACCGCGAGGAGCAGAAGATCTCCCTCGGCATCCGCCAGCTCGAGACCAACCCGTGGGACCTCGCCCACGACAAGTACCCGCCGGGCACCAAGGTCAACGGCCCGATCCGCAACCTCACCAGCTACGGCGCATTCCTCGAACTCGAGGAAGGCCTGGACGGCATGATCCACGTGTCCGACATGAGCTGGACCCGCAAGATCAATCACCCCAGCGAAGTCCTGAAGAAGGGCGACGTCGTCGATGCCACCGTGCTCGAGGTCGACAAGGCCAACCAGCGCATCAGCCTCGGCATGAAGCAGCTCTCCGAGGATCCCTGGGAACACATCGACAAGCACTTCCGCAGCGGTGATCTGGTCTCCGGCAAGGTCACGAAGCTCGCGAGCTTCGGTGCCTTCATCGGCCTGCCCCAGGACATCGACGGTCTCGTCCACATCTCCCAGGTCAGCGAAGACCGGGTCGACAAGATCAAGAACGTCCTCAAGGTCGGTCAGGATGTCACCGCCCGCGTCATCAAGATCGACCGCGCCGAGCGCCGCATCGGTCTGTCGATCAAGGCCGCCAACTACACCCACGAACAGCTGAAGGAAGAGCAGAAGCTCCTCGATCAGCTGAAGCCCGGTGAAGACCTGGTCGCCCTCGAGCACGCCTTCGCGGCGGCCGAGGACCGGGCCAAGGACGAATAGTCCGGCCTTCCAAGACTGTTTCCACACAGGGCGCGTCCTTCGGGGCGCGCCCTTTTTGGTTTCCAGTGGCCAGTTTCCAGTTCCCAGAGGGGGGCAGTCGCCGGTCGCCGGTACCCAGATGCCAGAGGGGAGAGCTCAGCTCCCAGCTCCCAGTTTCCAGCGGTCAAACCTCGACTCTGGAGGGACGGGTTCTCGGACGAGTTCTACGAGTCCGAAACTTCCCGCTCCTGATCTGTGGCGATTCGGACTCGCGGAGCTCGTCCCTCCAGGAGCCCGCCACTCCCGCCGGGCTCTGGCGTCTGGCATCTGGAAACTGGGTTCTCCTCTCTGGGTTCTAGGTTCTCCCCACAGGGTTCTGGAGACTGGGAACTGGCAACTCGCTTCAGGAAACTGGGTTCTGGGTTCTTCTGGGAACTGGCAACTGGCAACTGGGTTCCTGCCCCGTCACTGTCCCCGGGCCAGCGATGTCAAAACTGCTGAAATCTTCCGGAGCGGTGGCGGTGGCTACGATGCTCAGCCGCATCCTCGGGTTCGTCCGCGAATCCGCCTATGCCGGCTTCTACGGCACAACCGAGGTGGCGAGCGCCTTTCAGATTGCCTTCACGATCCCCAACCTGCTTCGCCGCCTCCTGGGTGAAGGTGCGTTGACCGCGGTTTTCGTTCCCATCTTTACCCAGAAGGAACGGACAGAGGGTCGCGAAGCTTCCTGGCACGGGGCCGCCGCGGTCGTCTCCGCGCTGCTGGTCGTCTGCACCGTCCTCGCCGTCATCGGCTTCCTCATTGCCACCTTCCTGATCCAGTTCACGCCCTACCGACACAGCCACGGCCTGATGCTGGGTCTTCTGCGCTGGATGCTTCCGTACGCCATCTTCATCTGCACCGCCGCGGTCTTCGTCGGAATGCTGAATGCCCGGGGCCGTTACTTCATGCCCGCCCTGGGCGCGGCCATGATGAACGTCGTCATGATCGCGTCGGTGTACCTCCTGACGCCGTGGTTCGGATCCGAACTGGAGGATCAGGTCTACGGGTTGGCGGTCGGTGTGGTGGTGGGCGGCGCGGCCCAGGCCGCCTTCCAGATCCCCTCCCTGTTGAAGGAAGGATTCCGCTTCCGCTGGGTGACGCCTTGGACAGATCCCACCGTGCGCGAGACCGCCAAGCGGATGCTTCCCGCCACGCTGGGGGTCGCCGCCTACCAGTTCAACGTCGCCGCCACCCAACTCATCGCCCATGGCCACGCCTCCTTCGCCGTCGCGTCCTTCAATTACGCCGTCCGACTGCTTGAACTCCCCCAGGGTGTGATCGGCGTCTCGCTCTCTACCTATCTGCTCACCGAATTGAGCCGGCTGAGCGCGGACAAGAAATTCCCGGAATTCCGTGCTGCCCTGCGAGATGGCCTGCTCCATCTGATCTTCCTGAACACGCTCGCCACGGTCCTTCTCCTGGCTCTGGCCGAACCCATGATCCGTCTGCTCTTCCAGCACGGGAAGTTCACCGAAGTCTCCACCCAACAAGCCTCACTCGCCCTCCTCTTCCTCGCTCCCGGCCTCATCGCCACCTCCCTGACCAGCATCCTGTCCCGGGCCTTCTATGCCCTGGCCGACACGAAAACCCCGATGTACATCGGGCTGTTCTGCCTGGGGTTCAACCTGATCCTCGTCCTCGTCCTCGTGGGTCCCTTCCTTCAGGTCGGTCTCGCCGTTGCCAACTCGATCAGCGCCCTGATGAACTGTGGCCTGCTGACCTACGCCTTCCGGCGCAAGATGCCGAAGTTCGACCTGCATGGACTGGTGGAACCGGTTGGACGGATCGCAGCCCTCGGAATCCTCGCCGGCGCGCTCGGATGGGCCGGGGGACAGGCCTGGGAGAGTTGGGTGGGCCACACCGGGAAGCTCCGACAGTTCGGTGCGGTCTTCGCCCCGGCCCTCCTCGCCCTCGCCGCCTACGTCAGCCTCGGCATCGCCCTCCGCATGGCACCGGCTTTGGAATTGCAATCCACGCTCCTCCGGCGGTTGGGCCGGAAAGCGACGGACTGACCGGGCGCATCTTGACACTGCCCCCGCCGGAGGCCGCGGTTGCGCTTTACGCCGAAGGCGTTTCAGCGATTAGCCCGGGGTGCGCTTCGCGACCCCGGGCTAATCGCTGCCATCCCTCCGGGATGAGAAGGTGCACCGGGGACGGAGTTTTCCGCGTGGCGCATCGGGGGCAGTGTCAAGATGCGCCCGGACTGACCTCCACGACCGCAAGCGGGTTGAACAACCACGAAACGGCCGGCTTGTTTCTTCCCGTGGCGTTCGTCGCGCCGTGGTGGTGAATCACTGCTCCTGCCGCTGCCGGTTTGAACAACCACGAAGCAACGTCAGCCACGGGCGGACCCGTTCCTTCCTCCCGTGGCGTTCGTCGCGCCGTGGTGGCGGATCACTGCTCCTGCCAAAGCCCTTTGGTGGAGGTCAGGCCGCGGCGCTGGTGCCGCGTTGGCGAAAGGCCTCGACCATGCTGTCGAAGATGAAGCGGCCGTCCTCGCTGCCCAGAAGACCTTCGCTGGCGCGATCCGGATGCGGCATCAGTCCGGCGACATTGAAGCGTTCGTTGGCGATGCCGGCGATGTTGAGGACCGATCCATTGGGATTGGCCTTCTCGGTGAGTTCACCTGCGGCATCGCAGTACTGCCAGAGGACCTGACGATGGGCCTGCAGCGTCGCCAGCGTCTCGGCATCGGCAAAATAGCAGCCCTCGCCATGGGCGATGGGGATGCGCAGCACCCGTCCAGCGGGCGTGCGACGCGTGAACGGCGTCTCACCGTTGGTGGTCTTGAGGTGCACCTGTTCGCAGTGGAATTGCAGGTCCCGATTGCGGATCAGCGCCCCTGGAAGAAGGCCGGCCTCGCACAGGATCTGGAAGCCGTTGCAGATGCCGAGCACCAGACCGCCCTGGTCGGCATAGGCCTTGACCGCCTGCATGACCGGACTGAACCGGGCGATGGCCCCGCAGCGGAGGTAATCGCCGTAGCTGAACCCTCCGGGAACAATCACGGCGTCGGCAGCACCCAGCGACGTGTCCTTGTGCCACACGTAACTGGCCGTGTGCCCGAGGACCCGGACGGCATGAACGCAGTCCTGATCGCAGTTGCTGGCGGGAAACTGGAGAATGGCAAAGTGCATGGCGTCCGTGCGCAGGGCGGGATGCGGTCAGTCCACCACTTCCAACCGATAATCCTCGATCACCGGGTTGCTCAGGAAACGATGGCAGGCCTCGTGCAAGGCTTTCTCGGCGGCCGCACGATCCGTCCCGGCGGCCAGATCGATTTCGAGGTACTTGCCCACATGCACCCCGGTCACACCGGCATAGCCCATGTGTTCGAGTGCGTTCTGGACCGTCTTGCCCTGGGGATCCAGGACCGCCTTTTTTGGAGTGATGACAATCTTCGCTTTCATCGGCACTTCGGGACGAGGTCCCGGTCGCTTGGCACGCACTCTGGGCAAGGCCCCCCGGTGCGGGAAGGACTTTTTCGAAGCCGATCGCCCCGGGCTGGACGACTCTCCGTGGTAGGCACCAGACTGCCGCCATGTCGTGGCTCTTGAGGTTCCTCTTCCTGCTCCTTCCGCTCGCACTCGCCGCCCAGGGCCTGCGCATTGATCGGATCTTCGGACCGGAGACCCCGACCGGGGAGTACAAGCATCCGGCGGGGATCGGGGAACTGGCGAATGGCGATCTCTACCTGGTCTTCTTCAGTGGTCGAGGAGAGTACCGCGACAACAGCGCCGCGGTCTTTGGTTCCCGGCAGAAGGCCGGTTCGAAGCGCTGGTCAAAGCCTGAGCGCATCGCCTCGAACCCCTTTCATTCCCTGGGGAACGCCGTGGTCTGGCAGGCTCCCGACGGCGTGGTGTGGTTGTTCTACGTGACCCGTTACGGGGAGTTGTGGAGTGACTCGCGCATCACCGCCAAGATCTCGCGCGACGGTGCCCGCACCTGGTCCGATCCATTCCAACTGACCTTTGAGGCGGGTACCATGGTCCGCAACCAGCCCATCACCCTGGGCGATGGTTCCTACCTGCTTCCGGTCTATCACGAGATCGGGACCGACACCGAGTTCAGCGATCCCCGGGACACCTCGTTCTTCCTGCGCTTTGATCCGAAGACCCGTCGGTGGACCGAGAGCAACCGGGTTGGATCACGACTCGGCAACATCCAACCCGCCCCTGCCGTCATCGCGGGGAATCATCTGGTGGCGTTCTGTCGCCGGGGTGGCGACTACAACGGGCGTCCGGACGGTTGGCTGGTCCGGACGGAATCCAAGGATGCCGGGAAGACCTGGTCTGCCGGGGTGGACTCGGAGTTCCCCAATCCGAATGCCGCCGTGGATTTCCTGCGCCTGCAAAGCGGGCATCATCTGCTGGTCTACAACAACAGCTTCACCAACCGCTCACCCCTGACCGTGGCGCTGTCCACCGACGGCGCGAAGACGTTCCCGCACAAGCTCGACCTGCAATCGGATCCCAGCGGCGACTACGGCTATCCGATGGCCCTCCAGACCCGCGACGGCCGGATCCACGTCTCGTTCACCACCGATGAACGCACCGTGGTTCGCAAGGCCGTGTTCACCGAGGCGGATGTGGTCCGCTGAAGGCAATCCCTGGCGAGCTGGTCATGGATGTAGGCTGCCTGCCCTCAGGCGGCGATGTGAACGCGCCCGCTGAGGGCAGCCGGCCTGCATCCGTGACACCAAACTCAAGATGCACGTCAGACGGGGGGATCGGCAGCTTGCCGGTCCAAGCCCCACTTGCAGGTCCACCCAGTACCGGCGGGCCGCCGGTACCCCCGTTTGAGAGAGGCCTCAGTTCCCGAACGCTTTCCGCAACATCGCGATGCTCTTCGGCACGGCGATGTCCGGATCCTGCTTGCCCTCCATTTCGAGGGACACATAGCCGGTATAGCCGGCGGCCTTCAGGATCCTGGCGATGCGCCGGTAATCGAGGTCGAGCGTGTACCACTCGCCTCCGCCCGGATAGGTCTTGGCCTGGACGTAAACCGCACGGGCGGCGATCTGCTCCAGCTTCGGATACGGCTGCTCCAGGAAGTTCCCGGTGTCCATCAGGGCACCGAGCCAAGGAGACGGAACGGCATCCAACACCCGGAGCAATCCTTCCGGAGTACGGGTGAGTCCCCAGTGGTTTTCAAGGGCCAGCGTCACGCCACACTCGGCCGCCTTGGGCAGGCATTCCTGGATGCACTCCTGACACCAACGGAAACCTTGATCCTCGCTCACGCCCGGAAGGACCGGTTCGATGCCGCGCGCCTTCATCAGGTCGTCGAAGGACTGGATGGTGTTCCATCGACCCGAGTTCAACCGGATGCACGGCACCCCCAGCGCGTAGGCGATCTCGATGCACTTCAGGGTGTGCTCCACCTGCTGGCGTCGGACGGCGGGATCGGGATCGACGAAGTCCTGGTGGATCGACAGGGCCACCAGATCGATGCCCTTGCGGAAGGCGTGCCGCTTGAGCCGGGCGAGATAAGCGCGGTGATCGGAAGTCAGGGGTTCCTTTTCCGGGATATCCATCTGGCGATGGAGGATGTCGACGCCCTCCACTCCCAGCGCGGCGGCCTTGTCGATCACGGTCTCGATCGGGACGCGCTCGGTCTTGAAGTGCCAGTAGGAATAGCTGGCGATGCCCAGTTTGATCCGCGGCACGGGCGCTGGCCTGGAGGCCGCCTCGGCGCTCGCCCCACCCATCACCCCGGTTGCACCCGCTGCCACCGCAGCCCGACCCAGAAACGCCCGACGATTCATGCCAAACAGATTACTGCAGGACCCCTGCCGGATGCGAGCCTCGCCTCGTGACCTCGTCGCCTACGTAGGCGTCGACGTGAGGAGACTCTGATTCTCTTCCGGGCGCACCCCGGCCCGCGCGCGTTCCCCGCCACTCCCGGAGTGAGCCTCGTCACCTCGTCGTCTACGGGTGGGTTCCCCATCGGGACCGGGCACGGACGCGTCGCCATCGACCGACCAAAAGGCGGAGCCGGTCCCCCCTGCCCGGTGCTTTGACTTCATGGTTTTTCGACGTCCACCCGACCCTCGATTGACACCCGGATCCCGCGCGTCGCGGCGCGTACGGGAACGCCGGAACTCTTCCCACCCGGCCACCGGATTTCCAAGGTTCCATCGCCCTCCTGCGGACGCGCCAACACCTGCACGGCAGAATCGCTTGCGCCATGTCCCGCCCCGAATCGCCAGACCCGCAAGGGGCCGGCACCCTCGGCACCCACCCATCGGGCCGATGCCCCTGCTCCGAGCCGATTGCCCGGACCGGCATCCAGTCGAACCCGGAGGCCCGGACGCCCTCCGGCATTTCGGAAGACGCGGGTGGAACCGCCGTGCTGGGTGACCAGCAGATCCGGACGCCCATCGGAGTCCATGTCGGCGACCGTGGCGG
>CAMCFL010000082.1 GCA_945873715.1 Akkermansia muciniphila | reverse complement strand
TGGGAGTCTGGGAAGGTGGAACGCCCGGGGCAAGTACGCAGGGAAGTCCGCCGAAAGTCAGAGTCTCCTCACGTCGACGCCTACCGGGTAGGCGATGAGGCAACGCCCGCTGAGGGCAGCGGGCCTACACCCGTGACGAGAAACCCACGACAGCCCCGAGGATTGTAGGTTGAGCATCGATGGGCCCTGGTGAATGCTCACGCCGTTCCCACCGCGTGCGCAGTCCCTCCATTCCTTGCCACCATGAACCGATCCCGTCGATCCCGCCCAACTTCCCCGCCCGGAGTCACCCGTCGACAGTTTGGACAGTTCCTCGCTGCGGGCGCCGGAGCATTGACGTTCCCGACCCTGCTTCGGGGTCAGAACCTGAACAGCCGCCTCGACATCGCGGTGATCGGTGTCGGGGGACGCGGCGCGGGAAACCTTGCCGAGGTGGCGTCGACCGAAAACATCGTGGCCGTGTGTGATGTCGCTGCCGGCCCGTTGGATGCCGCCCAGGCGAAGTACCCGGGAGCCCGGCGCTACGTGGATTTCCGCAAGCTGTACGACACGGAGAAGCGCTTCGACGCCGTGGTGGTGAGCACCTGCGAACACACCCACGCCTTCGCCACCCTTCCTGCGCTCCAGCGGGGCAAGCACGTCTATTGCGAGAAGCCGCTGACGTACAACATCTGGGAGGCCCGTCTGATCCGCGAGGCCGCTGCCAAGGCCAGGGTGGCCACCCAGATGGGCACGCAGATCCACGCCGGCGACAACTATCGTCGGGTCGTCGAATTGATCCAGGGCAACGCCATTGGTCCCGTGAGCGAGGCTCACGTGTGGGTGGGACGCGCCTGGGGTCGGCAGTCCGCCGAGGCGGCCACCCGGAATCACGACATCGTCAGCGTCCGCGAGCGTCCGACGGACACCTCCGCGATTCCCAAGGGGCTGGATTGGGATCTGTGGCTGGGGCCGGCACCGTTTCGACCGTTCAATGAGGTCTATTTTCCCGGGCCGAAGTGGTATCGCTGGTGGGACTTTGGCAACGGCACGATGAGCGATCTGGGGTCGCATTGGAACGATCTGCCGTTCTGGGCGCTGAAGCTCCGGGCGCCCCTGACGATCGAAGCCGGCGGCCCGCCGCCGCATCCCGAGATTGCGCCTGCTTCCATGCATGCGGTATACGAATACGGCGCGCGGGGAGAAATGCCGCCGGTGCGGTTGACCTGGCACCAAGGCGAAGACAAGCCGGAGATCTGGACCCGCGGCGGGATTCCGCAGTGGGAAAGCGGCGTGCTCTTCATCGGGACCCAGGGCCGCATGTTGCTGGCGAGCTACGACAAGCACCTGCTTCTGCCCGAGGCGGACTTCAAGGACTTCAAGCGACCTGAGCCCACCATCGCCAAGTCCCTGGGGCACCACGCCGAGTGGGTCCATGCCTGCAAGACCGGCGCGCCGACCACCTGCAACTTCGAGTACGCGGGTTGGCTGACGGAGGCGAACCACCTGGGCAACGTCGCCTATCGCGTGGGTCGAAAGCTGGAGTGGGACGCCGCCCGGATGAGAGCGAAGAACGCCCCTCAGGCGGCCGCGTTCATCCGTCGCGAGTACCGACCTGGGTGGCAACTTGCCTGACCCGGACTGCGAACGGCATGTCTGCGACAGCGGGGCACATCTTCAGTTTGTTGTGACGGTTGCAGGCCCGCTGCCCCGGGCGGGCGGATTTCTCATCGCCGCCTGAGGACAGGCGGCCTAAATCCATGACCCACTCAAAAGGCACCCGGTCTCCTGCCGGCGTCCGGATGGGAGACGAGGTGACGAGGCTCATTCTGGAGGAAGGGGAATAGGCGTTCCGAGAGGGGTTGCCCACGAAACACATGAAGCTGGACGGTGGTTCGTGTGATTGGTGTGATTCGTGGGCGATTGCTTGTTTGTTCACGGACTCGTGGAGATCGTTCCTCCGGGGCGGGGCGGGGACGGTCCCGGCAAAGAATTGGGTTGTTCCATCCGGCAATTCCCCCTGAATTTACCTCTCAACACATGAGCATTTCAAAACAGGTCAATGGGGATGAGTGCGAGTTCATGCTGCCTGCCCGGGTGGACGGCCCGACGGCGAATCAACTCGAAGAGGAAGTGCTCGCTGCAATCCGGGGTGGAGCCAAGTTCATCCTCATCAATCTGGCCGCTTCCAACTTCCTTTGTTCCGCCGGCATCCGGGTCATCCTCCAGTATCACCGGCAGATGAAGGGCAAAGGCGGATCGCTGCTCGTGTCCCGGACGTCCCCCGAGATCGATCAGGTGCTGGAGTTGACCGGGTTCCGCGACCAGATCGTCGAGAAGTTCTGAGGGAGTGCGAAAGACCCGGCCTGTGGAATCCACCCACCCCGTCCGCCCGGACCTGCCGTCCGAAGGCTGCGCCCGTTGGGGTGAGTTCGCCGGGCACCAGCAGTTCCACGAGCCCGTCCGGTTCGCCCTCGACCATGCCCTGGCGGAACACCTCCAGAACATCGTCCACTACAGCCACGCCACCCAGGTCGTGCTGCGCTTCGAGGTGGAGCCCGGATGCGTCCGGGTCACCGTCACCGATGACGGCACCGGATTTGATCCGACCCAGGCACCTCAGGTGGACACCTCCACCCCGATCGAAGCGCGGCCCATCGGGGGATTGGGCATCCACATGATGCGCCGGCTGACCGATGAACTGGTGTACACCCGCCTGCCGGGGATGAACCGGTTGGAGATGGTGAAGAAGTTCGGACCGTGAAACCGCAGGCGTTTATCCGCAGATGGCGCAGGTCACGCAGATGGGGAGACTCGGGAAGGGGTGCCGGGCGGCAACCTCGTCGAACCCGTCCGGAGGAAAGGACTCATCCGGACGGGCTTCAGCATCTGCGTCATCTGCGCCATCTGCGGATAGATCTCTGGGTTCTGGTTGAATCCGCTCAATCCCCGAAGCGGAATCGCACCAGGGAGTAATCGTCCCAGAGCGCCTGGGTCGTCTGGCAGGCCTTGGCCTTCACCAGGCATTCCCCGACGGAGAAGTCTTCCCGGGCTGACGCCTCCGCCAGCGTCGCGATCCATTCCGGAAGCGTCCCGGTCCGACCGTCGGGTCGTGCGATCTCGTACGCGCCGTCGCTGAAGACGAACAACTGGCTTCCAGGAGCCACTTCGATCTCGGACTGGGTGAACTGCGCGTCGGGAAACGCGCCCACGGGCGGAGCGTTGGTCCGGAGTTCCACCCGACGTCCGTCCGTTCCAACCAGGAGCGCGGGGGGATGTCCGGCACTCGCATACGTGAGCCGGCCGGAGTTGCGGGAATACACGCCGAGCCAGCAGGTGAAATACTGCTGGTTCTGCTTTTCCATGGGGAACATCTCATTCAGTTCGGCAAGCACCTGGGCGGGGTCGTCCGGACGATCGGCCAGGAGTGGGCCAGAGCGAAGGATGTTCAAGGCGGACACCGAAAGCAGGGCAGCACCCACGCCGTGGCCGCAGACGTCCAGCAGGTAGATGGCGAAGTGGTCGTCATCGATCCAGTGGTAGCCGAAGGAGTCTCCGCCGAGTTGCGTGGAGGATTCGAAGCACCACTCGGTGGAGACCGGACCGCGGGTCAGGCGCACCGGCAGCAGGGACGCGACATAGGCACCCGCCTCGGCCAATTCCGCGGCCAGCTGCCGTTGGCTCGAGACCAAGGCATGATGGGTGGCCTGTTCCTGGTCCCGCAGCCGCTTCTTCTCAAGGCTCGCGCCGAGCCGGGCCCGGAGCAGGGTGGGATTGAAAGGCTTGGTGAGGTAATCGTCCGCCCCGGCCTCGATGCAGCGGGCGATGCCGCTGTCCTGGTCGAGCGCCGACAGCATGATCACCGGGATCCCGCTCAACGCCGGGTCGTCCTTCATCTTCAACAACACCAGATAGCCGTCCAGCCCGGCCATGATAAGGTCGAGCAACACGAGGTCGAAGGGCGTGGAACGAAGCTGCCGCAGCGCATCGACGCCGTTCGCCGCGACCTGGACGGTGTAGCCATCGTGCTGCAACCGACGGCTGAGCATGTCGCGATTGGATTCGTCGTCGTCCACCACCAGCAGTCTGCCCTCAACCTTGCCGTCGCGGGGAAGGGGGCGGGCGGCCGGGGACTGGAAGGTGATGCCCTGAGGCAGTAGTCGCGAGCCGGCCGCGTCGGTCGCTTGACTGCCACCGGGCAGCAGATGTTCCTCCATCAATCCCAGCCAGGAGGCGGCGGCATCCCGGATCTTGCGCAGGTCCGCCAGATCCTTCTTCCGGCCGAGAGCCGCGGCGTCCTCCTGCAGGATCTCGCTGTAGCCGATGATCTGGTTCACCGGCGTCCGGAGCTCGTGACAGAGCCGGTGGAGATCGCCGCGCTTGGTTTCGAAGGTTTCCTCGTCGAAATACTCCGCGATCAACGCCAGCAATTGGCGTCCGCCCGCGTGGATCCTCCCCAGGTCGGGCGCGAAATCTGCGGGCAGATGATCGTCTTCCTGCAGCATCTCGCAGTAGCCCAGGATGTGATGGATCGGGGTCCGCAGATCGTGGCGGATCTTGGAGAGGTCGAGTCTCCGTTCGGGGACCGGGACCGCCGGACGGGGGTGGGTACGCCCCTTCCCCTTCCCGCGCGGGCTGCGGGCCGGTTTCAGGGACCGTTCCTCGGGATTCTGGCTCATGCCGGAGCGGTGCCGCCGAGGAGCGCCTCGATCTTGCCCAGCAACCGGGGCAGTTCGATGGGCTTGGTGTCGTAGTCATCGCAACCGGCCTCCCGCGCCTTGCGTTCGTCCTCCGGCATGGCGTGTGCCGTGAGGGCGATGATGGGAATGGCCCGGGTCTTCGGGTCGGTCTTGAGCTGTCGCGTGGCCTCCCAGCCATCCAGCACCGGCAGGCTCATGTCCATCAGGATCAGGTCAGGCGGGTCCGACGCGGCCATCTGCACCCCTTGTGCGCCGTCCATGGCCAGAAGGACGGTGAAGCCCTTCCGTTCCAGGCGCCGGGAGAGCATGTCCCGGTTCATTTCATTGTCCTCGACGAGTAGGATTCGAGCCATGGGGTTGGATCTCCTGATGAGTGGTGAAACGCTGGGAGATCAGACCCCAGGGGCGTCGCAAAGGCGAGCGGCCAAAATCGATGGTGGCCGATCACACTTTGAAAAGTGTGGTTGACGTTCTGCGGTTGCCCTGAATCTGTGGGATTTCCCTCAGCGAAGTGCAGTACTCAGATCAAAATGACCCAGAACGGAAAGTATCCAGGATGACCATCATCAGTGAAATGTTGAATCTACAGATCTGACCTCATTGATTCTTCCCGGCGTCCGGCTGGAATTCGCCCGAAGGATCCGGGGGTTGACGGCCCGGGCCTGCCGCATAGGATCCTTATATGGCGACTGCAGTTTATCCTCTGCCCATGGATGCAAACCTTGCCCGTGAAGTGGCGAGGGCCGCTCGAGAGACTGGCCTCACGAGGGCCGAACTGATGAGGCAGGCCCTCGCGTTCGGCATCCCCACGGTGGTCGAAGCGCTTCGCAAGCCTTCCGGCCGGGTCACCGCGGTGGCACCGCTACCGGCGAAGCTGGCGCGTGCTCTCTACCGTCTTGAGGACGATGACCGGCCGCAGACCAACGGGTTGATGGCAGCCCAACGGTTCGAGGTGGCCGATTGAAGGCCTGGGAGATCTACACGGCGGACGTTTTTGGCGAGCATCCCTGTGTTCTGGTGTCGTGCCAGGCGCGCATTGACGCCAAACCGGAAGTCGTCGTGCTGGGGTGCCGCACCATGCGTCCCGCGAACGAGCGTGAACCGAGGGACAATGAGGTCCTGCTCGACGGGGCCGACGGGTTGGAACTGAAAAGCCTCTGCCGCTGCGACCTCCTTTTCACGGTTGAGAAGGCCAAGTTGGGACGACGCCGTGGCGTGGTGACACCCGCCCGGCGCAAGGAAATCGCCCGAAGGATCATTCAGGGTCTGGCGATCGCCGGATTGTAGGCGAAGCCCTCCGGGGTTGATGGGGGCCTGGATCCGCGTGCCGGCGGTCGGGCGACCGCCGGCCAAGATCCAGGACGCCTCCGGCGTCCGCTGGGGAGAAACGGTGCCTAGCGCGACGCGCGATGCGCATTACCGTGGCGCCGGACATGGAGCTGCAGCAGAAACTTGAGATCCTTGCGGACGCCGCGAAGTACGATGCTTCGTGCGCGAGCAGTGGAGCTGCGCGGAAGGATTCGCGGGGCGGCAAGGGGGTAGGTTCCACGGGCGGCGCGGGCATCTGCCATTCGTACGCGCCGGATGGGCGCTGCATTTCTCTGCTGAAGGTGCTGCTCACCAATGCCTGCCTGTACGACTGCCACTACTGCATCAACCGGCGATCGAGCAACGTGCAGCGTGCGCGGTTCACTCCTGACGAACTGGTGCGGCTGACGCTCGACTTCTACAAGCGCAACTTCATCGAAGGATTGTTCCTGAGCAGTGGGATCATCCAGAGCGCGGACTACACGATGGAGTTGGTCATCGAAGTCGCCCGGAAGCTTCGGGAGGACCATCACTTTCGCGGTTACATCCATCTCAAGATGATTCCCGAGGCCTCGCCCGCGCTCATCGAGAAGGCGGGGCGCTACGCGGATCGCGTCAGCATCAACATCGAGCTGCCCACGCAGCAGGGACTGTCGAAGCTCGCGCCGGAGAAGAACCTCGCGCGCACGCAGGAGGCGATGGGTCATCTCCGGGAACGGATCGACGAACGTTTCGCCGACCAGCGCCGGCCGGGTGCACTCAAGCCGCCGCCTTTCGCCACCGGCCAAAGCACGCAGATGCTGGTTGGCGCAGACGATTCCACGGACGCCGTCATCCTGCGGCGTGCGGACGTTCTCTACGGCGATTACCGACTCCGGCGCGTGTACTACTCGGGCTTCAGTCCGATCCCGCAGCCGTCATCGCTGTTGCCCCTCCGGCCGCCGCCGCTCGTGCGCGAACATCGCCTTTACCAGGCCGACTGGCTGCTGCGCTTCTACGGATTCAAGGTCGAGGAGATCGCCTCCGATGCGGCTCCGAATCTCGACCTGCAGCTCGACCCCAAGCTAGTGTGGGCACTGCGCAATCGGGCCTGCTTTCCGGCCGACGTGAACCGGGCGTCACGCGAGATCCTGCTTCGCGTGCCGGGTCTCGGCGTGCGCAACGTGGACCGCATTCTCAGCGCGCGCCGCTTCACCCGGCTCCGGCTCGCCGACCTGGTGCGTCTGCGCGTGCCGATGAAGAAGGTGCTGCCGTTCCTCATCACCGCGGACCACACGCCCACGCGGTTCGGGCTGGATGACGATGCGTTGCGCGCCCGGTTTTTGCCGCCACCGCGCCAGGCGGAACTGGACTTCCACTCGCCGCCAGCAGCCACCGTGGGCGATCTCGTCTCCGTGCGCTCGGGTGAGCTGTAGCCATGCACACGGTCCCCATTCAGCCGGTCTTCGAATCCTGGCGCGACCGTGCGCGGGAACTGCTGGCGTCCGGCGTGCCGCCGGAGGAAGTGCTGTGGTCAGACGAACCGCAGGCACCCGGCCTGTTCGCGACCCTGGAGGAGGTCGCTCCGCGCGGTGCCGTTCCGAAGGTGTCGCCCGTCTTTCTTGACCTGGCGCGGAGCGTTGCTGCCCACCGCGACGGGCGGCGTTGGAGTGTGCTCTACCGGGTGCTCTGGCGTCTCACCCGCGGTGGCGAACGGCATCTCCTCGCGGTGGCCACGGATGGCGACGTGCGCCAGCTCCAGCAGTGGGCGAAAGCCGTCGGGCGCGACATTCACAAGATGCATGCCTTCGTCCGTTTTCGACTCGTTGCCCAGGACGAGGCCACGGGCCGTGAGCAATTCGTCGCCTGGTTCGAGCCCGAGCACCGCATCGTGTTACTGGCTGCCGGCTTCTTTGAGAGGCGTTTCGCGGGCATGGATTGGTCCATCCTGACGCCGGACGACTGCGCGCATTGGGATGGCGTTACCCTGCATTTCACCCCCGGTGTCCCGCGCAGAGCGGCACCGGATGAAGACGCGCTCGACGATCTGTGGCGTACTTACTACCGGAGCATCTTCAATCCCGCGCGGCTGAAGGTGAGCGCGATGCAATCCGAGATGCCGAAGAAGTACTGGAAGAACCTGCCGGAAGCTCCGCTCATCGCGGACTTGATCGCCGGGAGCGGGGGACGGGTGGAGAAGATGCTGCGCACGGAAGCCAGCGCTCCCAGGCCCGCGCCGAAGAATCGGTACCTCGATTCGCTGCGCGATCGAACCGCCTCCTAGCCACCCCCGCCGGATGTATGAAAGGAGTGAAGAAACAGCATCTGCCGGAGAAGCCCTGCGCTACGTGCGGACGTCCCTTCACGTGGCGGAAGAAGTGGGAACGGGTGTGGGACGAAGTGAAGTTCTGCAGCGACCGCTGCAGGAGCATGAAGGGGAAAAAGCCGGGGGGAGGCTAGATCGACCGCACGGGAAGCTGAATGCTGACCAACCGCTCGTCGCGATCGCCCTTGGTGCTCTAAGAGGTCTTGCTGGCTCCGGGTTTGCTGTGCAGCGCAGAGGTTTCTGCGTAGGGTAGAGCCTTCTCTGCTTCAGTCCGCGCGGCGGCCAGATCCTTTGCCAGGTCCGAAGCTTGTTGAAGGCCCATCGCAACGATCCCGCTGATGACGATCCCGAAGGCGAAGATCGGAAAGATATAATTGAACATCTCTATTTTCTCCGGTTGATGTTGGTCGTGGCTGCGGTGAGCAGAACCACGCGGACGCCCACCCAGAGCGCGAGGATGCTCGGCACCCAGATGCCTACATAGACTCCATACTCGTGATTGACGAGAAACCAGAGCGAAACGCTGGCGACGAGGCTGGCAAGAGCCGCGCCGAGGAAGAAGTAATCTACTTTCTGGAACATAGTGACGGTCGTTTTCTGACGCTTAAAGCCGGCTGGCAAGGCCTGGGGCGATGCCGGTTAGAGCACTGTCAGAATCATGATTGTAACCCAGTACTCCAACACTGTGTCTTATCGCGGCTTCTTCCGTCCAGCATCAAAGCTTGGAGCCATCGGTGAGGGGCGCATCTTGACACTGCCACCGCTTGGGACCGCGGGCGTGCGGTACGCCGGAGGCGTTTCAGCGATTAGCCCGGGGTTCCACCCCGGGGTCAGTTGCCCCCAAGATTCTTCCACCCCGGAGGGGTGGCAGAGATTCAACCCCTCCGGGGGAATGGCACTCAGTTAACACCCATAACGCTCTTGCTCAGTGGCTTGCGGCGCTTGGGTCCGGGGATCGTTTCAAAGAGCTCTTCCCGGGACAGATGCTGCATCTCCTTGATCACCGCCTGCATTGCCTTCCAG
>CAMCFL010000081.1 GCA_945873715.1 Akkermansia muciniphila | reverse complement strand
TCCCATCGTGGGTGTCGGGACGCTTTCAGATTCAAGTTTCAAGAACGGGAGTTTCAAGGGAGCTGCGGGACGCCCGTCGCCTGCCATTGCCATCGGCGGGGTGGGAACACGGCGTTGACGGACGACTGGAGCTCAGTCTGGGGCAGGAGAGACGGGGTGGTTTCGCAGAGGCTCAGCCGAAGAAGCAATGGTGGGCATCACCGTCTATCACGCAGAGCGCATCCCTGAGCGAACTGACCTCAGGACAGGGCTGATATCCGTGCCACTTCCCGTCGGCCCGCGGCCAAAAGAGTCGCCAAACATTCCGGCTTCGGGGCTCTCGATGGGGTCGGATCCATCTGGTTGACGGTTCAGGCCAAGCCAGCCACCCCGGCTTTCTAGACAAAGAAACGTCAACAATATAGACGCGACCCCATTGTCTCCAGCAGAAGATTCTCCCGCAGAGACGCAGAGGCGCAGAGAAGGCCCGTACCGGCCGTTCGCCAGCACCCCCGCCACACACCGGTCCCTTTCCCGACTTCGGTCGAACGCCTCCCTCGTCCGATCTCCGCTTCTCCGCGGTCATTCCCCGCCCGACCCGGACGCCGGAGGCGTGCCGGAATGTTGCCGGCGGTCGCCCGGCCGCCGGTTCGCAGATCAAGCCCCCATCGACCCCGAAGGCGTCGCGCCAACCCAAACACCGACCCGCCGGTTTGACCGCGGAGAGGGACACACGCCCACAGACCGGATTCTCCCGCACACACGCAGCCCCTCAGGTTGCTGATGGGTGCCAGCGCGCCCGGGCTATCGATGCCTTGGAAACGTGCGACGAACGGCATCAGAGCTCCGATGTCCGATGCCTCCGGAACGCGGCTGCCGCCCCGGATTTGTTGGTGACGTGCAGCTTCTGGTAGATGTGGTGGATGTGGGTGCGGACCGTGTGCAGGCTCAGTCCCAGGTCCGCCGCGATTTCCTTGTATCGCCGCCCCTTTGCCAACGACCTCAACACCTCCTCCTCCCGCAGGGACAATCGACGATCGTCGGGTACCGGATCACGATCCGCCTGGAGCATTGCCCGAATCACTTCCCGAGCGATGGAACTGGACATCGGCGACCCACCCGCATGCAACTCCCGGATGGCTTCCCTGAGCCGCTCCCAAGGAGAACCCTTGACCAGATAACCCGTGGCACCCGCCCGCAATGCGGCGAAGACCTGCTCCTGATCCTCGAAGATGGTCAGCATCATGAAGTCCGTCCCGGGCAACCGCGGTTTCAGCTCACGGACGCAATCGACACCGGAAAGGCCTGGCAACCCGATGTCCATCAGAACGACGTCCGGACGGAGCTCCGGAAGCCGGACGATGGCCTCCTCCCCGGGTGGTGCAGGTACCGGCCAGTTCCAGATCTGGATCGGTGCCCACAAGGGCTGAGAGTTCGTGCCGAATCTCCGGAAGATCCTCGACGATGGCGACCCGGATGGGCGGGGTGTTCATGCGGAGATCCTTCAGGCCTGAGACGGGACGGGCACGGACAAAAGGACCGTCGTGCCGGCAGCCGACGATTCCAACCGGGCGGTTCCCCCATGGCGGGTGAGCCGCGCCCGGAGGTTGCCCAGACCGTTGCCGGCGTCTGGACAGGAGCCGGCGTCGAACCCCGTTCCGTTGTCCCCTACGGCGACCGTCAGCGTGTTCCGTTCCACCGCAACGCGCAGGCCGACGCGGTCGCCCTTGGAGTGCTTGATGGCGTTGTGCAATGCCTCCTTCACCGCCAGCACCAGGTCGTGGCGAAGGTCGAAGTGGACGGGCAGGTCAGGCAACTCGGACGGGATGTCCAGGATGCAGGTAAACCCCGCCTTGTCCAAAGTCGTCTCGGCCAGGTTGCCCAGGTAGTCGGCGAGGCGGGACAGGGAATCGTTGGTGGGTTTGGTCAGCCAGACGATCTCCGCGAGGGATTCGACCAGCCGACCAGCCGTGTCCTCCATCTGTGCCAGCTTGCCTTCGACGGGCCGATGCTGGGCAAGCTGTCGGCGTGCGTGAGCCCCCGCCAGCACCAACTCGGTCAGGTCGGCACCGAGTTGATCGTGAAGATCCTGGGCCAGGCGCAGCCGTTCCTGGCGCTGGGCCTCTTCCTGCGCCTGTTGCAGGACCACCGCGCTCCGTTCGCGGCGTCGGTAGTAGTGGCGCGTCGCCAGCAGCAGTCCCGTGCCAAGGAACCCGGCGGAAAGCGTCACCCAACCGGCGTTGGGCCACGGCACGGTGACGCTGCGATAGGTAAACCCCACCGACTCCACGCCGAGATTCCACCTGCTGCTGAGCGCCAAGCCCGCTGCCGAGCCGTAATGCAGCCAGGCCCGGCCCTGGCGGGGGATCAGGCCCGAGTAATAGGTGTGCCCAACCACCAGGTCGTCGTAGCCGTCGCCGTCCACATCGCCGGCACACCGCACGGTCGAGCCGTACCCGCCGCGTGCCTGACCACCGCAAAAGGTCCAGTCCGGCAGACGGGAAAGCCCGTGAGCCGATCCGTGGAAGACAAAGGACACCCCTTCATCAATCGCGTCCTGCTGGCCGTTGAAGGCCGAAACCGCGATGTCGCCATAGCCGTCTCCGTTGAGGTCGCCCGCTCCGGCGACGCTGTGGCCCACGAAGAATTTCGCCCGATTGGATTCAAACGACCAGGCGGGCTTCAGCTCCAAGCCCCGTGGCCCTCCGAAAAAAACCAGCACCATGCCCTCGTCCGGCTCCGGATGGCTGGTGGAGTTGGCCGCCACCAGAAGGTCGTCGTAGCCGTCCCCATTGACATCCCCGGCACCGAAGACGGAGTTGCCCATCAATTGCTCGCTCTGGCCGCCGGTGATCGTCCAGTCGGGCATTGCCGAAGGTCCATTCTGACCGCCGTAGTAGACATACACCCTGCCGGCATTGAGCTGCTCGGCCTCGAAGCCCCAACTGCCCACGGCGACATCCCCAAAGCCGTCGCCATTGACGTCCCCGATGCCGTGCAGGGTGTAGCCATACCGGCTGTCGACACTTTCGCCGTGCGGCGACCACACCGGCTGCCGGCCCAGACCTTGGGCACCGCCAAGATAGAGTGCCACCCGTCCCTGCAAGGGCTCCGGACCGACGCGGTTGACCTGACTCCAGGCACCCACAAGCACGTCGGCGTAGCCATCCCCGTTCACATCTCCCGCCGCCGCCACGGCAAACCCGGTGCTGCTGTTGGGCTCGTCACCGATCATCTGCCAGTCCGGCTGCGGTCCGGGACCTTGTTTGCCGCCGAGAAAGAGGAAGGCCCCCCCGGTCCGGAGGAGTTTGCCCGGCTCCGAATAATAGGTCGCACCGACGATGAAATCAGCGAAGCCATCGCCATTCACATCGCCAACGCCTTCGACCTGATGCCCGAATTCGGCCCCCGAGACGGGGCAGGTGAACGTCCATGCCGGCTTCTCGCCGATGCCAATGGGTGAACCCAGATAGAGCGACACCTCTCCCGCCGCCTCGCTCCCGGCCCGGAAGGCCCCGACCAACACGTCGGCGAAGCCATCCCCATTCACATCTCCGGCACCTGAAACCGTGTGACCAAATCGGCAGTTGGTGGCCGCTCCGTCCACTGTCTGCAGGGTCTTGCCCACGCGGCTGTCCCGCCGAGGACGGACCGAATGGGAAGGCCGGTGTGGGGAAACAAGATGGTCCGCGATTGGGACAGAGGTCGCCTCCCTCCTGGCAACCGCCCAAGGTTCATCATGCCGCGGTGAGCAACCGGCGACAAACGCGCCCAGCAGCGTCACGATCATTCCCACCGTTCCGGCCGGTGGACACGACCGCCACGGCAGTGGGGGTTCGAAATGACGTCGGGGTGGCACCTCTCGCATTGGACCCAGAGGCCGGGGATACCTGTCAAGCAGGCCCCGTCCAGTCTGGCAAAAATCCCCGGGCCAGCTTTCGATCGAACATTTATACAACGAAACGCGGCTTCGTTGAGGCGGCTCCCGCCGTGCAGAGTGCGCACCGCATGCCCGCCCATCGCAAACAGCCGTTCGCGCAGTTGGCAGACAAACTGTCGCTGGAGGCTTGGAGTGGAACTCGGGCAGTGCGCCCGGGATCGACGAGCACCCGGCCACAGCACCCGCGAAGGCAGCCAAAGGCACAACTTCTTTCCGCCATTCTGATCCTCGCCTCATTGGCCCTGATTCCAACCACGCACGCACAGGGCGATGACATCGGCTACCGCTTCGCCCCAGTCGGCAGGGAGTATCACCTCACCCTGCAAGACACGGTGGGCTACTACTTCCGATTCGAGGCGTCGCCCGATCTGAGTCAGTCCTTCACCAATGTCCAACTCGCCCTCGGTGATCCGCGCCCGACGCTGGTGCATGAGCCGGCTGAGGGGGAGAGCCAGTTCTTCTTTCGGTTCGAACCCATCAGCGTCTTCGCACCGCGCGACACCGATCGCGATGGCATGGATGATCTCTGGGAACTGACCCATGACCTGAACCCGCTTGATGCACGCGACGCGGGCCAGGCCAGTCCCAACATCGCGGGAATCTCCAATCTCGAGGAGTATCGCCGTCGCTTCGGGCTGAACGGGGAGAGACCGCAGTTCTACAGCCGTGAGGTCAGCCTGTTCAATTTCGGTGCCCCGACCGCCCGTTTCGAGGCCATCTCGCGGGAGCAATCGGTCTTCAACTTCGGTTCGCCTCCCTTCCGCATCGAGGCGATGGGCCGCGAACTCTCGATCTTCAATGGCGAACGGCCGCCCACGGCGGGGTATCCGGAAGCGTATTCCCGCGAAGTGAGTCTCTACAATTTTGGAGCGCCACCGTTCCGGATTGAAGCCCTCGGACGCGAAGTCTCGGTCTTCAACGGCGAACGACCCGCGATTGCCGGCTATCCCGAGGCGTATTCCCGCGAGGTCAGCCTCTTCAACTTCGGTGCACCCATTGCCCGCGTGGAGGCCATCTCCCGCGAGCTGTCCGTCTTCAACGACATCCCATGAACCCAAAAATAAAATACCTGTTCCAACTGGTTGCCGTCGTGCTCACGGCGGCGCGTGCCCTGGCCCTCAACATCCCCAGCGACGGCTCCGACGACGACTTCAGGCCCACCGGCGACATTGTGGTGGACCTTTCGCTCGCCCCGACGGGCTCGTGGAACGCCAACAACCTGGCCAACGCCGGCAAAGGCGTTTACGACTCCAACAAGTGGGCCGTGGTGTTCAAATACAAATCGATTACCATTCCCGCGGGGGTGAAAGTCACTTTCATTAATCATAAATCCAGAGCGCCCGTCGTTTGGCTGGTCCAGGGGAATGTGCAGATTGATGGGACCGTCAGTGTGGCGGGGCAGGATGGACCGAGGGATCCGATTGCCTTATTGAAGCCGGCCGAACCCGGTCCGGGCGGGTTTCGCGGCGGAGCAAGCGGACCATCTGGAATTGGGTCGGGATATGGAATTGCTGGCGGCAATGCTCCTTATGGTTGTTGTGGTGTGCTGATTGGAGCTGGTGGCTTTGCCAGCGCTTACGGCAACCCGCAAATTCTCCCCTTAGTTGGAGGATCTGGCGGTCATGGGGGTGGTGGTGGAGCCATCTTGATCGCGACAAGTGGAGAAGCTTCAATTAATGGCCTGATTGATGCCTCCGGAGGTATAGGCAATCAGTCTGGAAGCGGCGGTGCGGTGCGCGTTATTGGGCAACTGGTTTCAGGTGTGGGGCAGATTACTGCCCTGAATGACGGCCGCATCCGCATCGAAACCCCCGCCCTTGCTTCTACACTGCGGACCTCACCCGAGACCATCGCCGTAACCCCTCCAACAAACCCCATCCTTTGGCCGGCCGACGACGCGCCCACCGTGCGCGTTCTCACTGTGGATGGTCAGGCCGCTCCCGATGATCCCACGGCTCCGGTCTTCAGCACCTCCGACGTCGCGGTTCAGAGCAACGGCACCGTGCAGGTGATCCTCGAAACGAAGAACTTTCCGATCCAGGGCGTGGTACAGCTTCGCTTCGAAAGAAAATTCAATGGCCACGGCTGGGTAACCGCTGCCTATAGCGCCGGTGATTTCGCCCATTCCACCTGGATCGCCAACGTCACCTTCGCCCCTGGATTCACCACCCTCCAGGCCCGCGCGACGGTCCCTTGAGTGGTTGAGGCACCTAGGCATATCGAGCCTGGCCGTCGACGTGTCCGGGTTTCAGGCCCATGACGCCATGGGGAACCACATGAATCGGCTTGGCCATATTCAGAGCTCCTGTCTGTCGCTCTCAACGTTGACGCAGGGCCGGCTTACCGACACGCATTGAAAGTCTCCCAAGACAAAGCGGTCTCCGGTCTGCGCCTCTCCAGCGAGAGGTTACACTGGAGCGGCTCGCCGGTGCTGGATTCGACCCGGCATCGGCGTTTCCGTTTTGGACATCGACCTGTCCATTGGGTTGAACGCTAGGTTGACAAATGGCCAAGTGAAAATCCATTGTGTTAACACAGTGAAGCATTCCGAAACCTCTCCATTTCCTGCGCGTCTCAAGCAGGCGCGGCAGATGTGCGGCCTTTCGCTTCGGGAGTTGGCGGAGAAGATTGACGACGCGGTCTCCTACGCGGCTTTGTCCAAGTACGAGCATGGCGTCATGCAACCATCGAGCGGCGTGCTGATCGCCCTTTCCCAGGCCCTCTCACAAAGCCCGGACTTCTTCTTCAGGCCCTTCCGCTTGGAGTTGACCGCCGTGCGGTTCCGGAAGAAGTCGCTGCTCGGGGCTTCAGCAGAGAAGGCCTTTCTGGAGCGCGCCCGGGACCATTTCGAACGCTACCAGGAGATTGAGGAATTGGTGGGGGACGTGCGTCGGTTCGAGCCTCCGTTCGAGGGCGTTTCTGTCGCCACCCAAGAGGATGCCGAGGATCTGGCAAGGCAACTTCGCGAGAACTGGCGGCTGGGTATGGACCCGTTGCCGAACATTCAGGAACTGCTGGAGGAGAACGGAATCAAAGTTTTCGAACTCCAGACCGACGACAAGCACTTCGACGGACTCAAGGCGGACACCGAGACGGGGCCGGTTGTCGTATTGGCCAGTTGGCTGAAGGGCAATCTTCCTCGGATGCGTCTTACCGAGGTGCACGAACTCGCCCACATCGTGCTTCCGGTTGGCAACGGGATCTCCGAAGCAGAGGAGGAAAAGCTCGCCAACCGGTTTGCTGGCGCGTTTCTCCTCCCGGAGGACGCATTCCGGAATGCCTTTGGCAAGCACCGTCATCAGCTTGGGATTGGGGAACTGATCGAGATGAAGCGGACCTTCGGCGCTTCGATCATGGCGATCATGAAGCGGGCGGAGCAACTGGGGCTCATAAGCGCTCCGATCTACAAGCGCTTCTGTATCTACGCCAACGAGCATCGCTGGCGAACCACCGGTGAACCAGGGGATGAGCTTTATGTGCGTCAGGAGGGCTCCGGCCGCTTCCGCAGACTGGTGCTGCGGGCGGTGGCTGAGGATGTGATCTCCGTTTCCGCCGGGGCCGGACACCTCGGCATCGGACTCCACGAGATGCGGCAGGAGTTGAGGACCGTCATCGCCTGAACCGCGCATGAAAGTCGCGGTCAAGGACGCCAATGTGCTGATCGACCTCGTCGAGGGAGATCTCCTTGGACTTTGGTTTCGGCTTGGGATCGAGACGTATGTACCGGACCTCGTGCTCGACGAGATCAAGCATCCCAACCACCGGCGAATGGTCTTGGCGATGGTCGAGGCAGGAAATCTCAGGGTCGGGGCATTCAGTCCAGAACAGCTGAGTCAGGTTGATTCCTACAAGCAGCGGTACCGGATCAGCCTCGCCGACGCCTCCGCCATCCTGCTCGCCGAACAGATGCAGGCCACACTCTTGAGCGGCGACAAGCTGGTGCGGAAGGGCGGGCTAACTCTGAACCTCGAAGTGCGAGGATTGCTTTGGGTGTTCGATGAGCTCGTCCTTCGAGAACTCCTCGGAACCGCTGATGCGGCGGAGCGGTTGCAACGTGTTGTTGATGCGGGTGCGCACCTGCCTGCGGAGCAGGTTCAAGCGCGGTTACGGAAGTGGCGCACTGCGTGAGGGCCCTACGCCTCCAGACTGGCGCAGACGGTCTGGAAGAAGGTGTTCTCGCGTTCACTGATGGAGCCATCACTGGCCAGCAGATCTTTCAAAGCGTCGGCCACCCAGCGGCGCTCGTCGCGATCCCCGAACAGGCTTGCCAATTCCACCCCGTGCTCGATGGCCGACTCGATGTGGTCGGAGTGTTCCCGGACCCTCGCCACGGAGGCGTCGTACTCGCGCTGCTGCTCGGTGTCCGATCCCATCGCCAGCAGGTCGAGCAGATGCTGGATCCGCTGATCTTCCATCGCTGCCAGATGTCCATCGACGTACATCCCCAGCACCGCGATATCCAACACGGCACGGCGACGTTCCAGATCGAGATGTTTCAGGTGCATCCCGCTTTCTCCGCCTGCCGATCGGATTCGTCCAGCGCGGAAAAGGGAAGGGTCACCTTCCCGCTCGGATCCCTCCCCGATCCGACGCAGGCTGCGCGGGTGCCTCGCGTGCAGTTGCAGCAAGTCCGGAAATCCTTCGGTGCCGTCCGCGCCGTGGAGGACCTTTCGCTGGTGATCGAAGCCGGGACGCATCACCTGCTGACCGGGCCCTCCGGCAGCGGCAAATCCACCACGCTCCGCCTGATCGCTGGGCTGGAGTCCCCCGATGCCGGACAGATCTTCGCTGACGGCTTCGAAATCACCCGGTTGCCTCCCGAGAAACGGCAGTGCGGCTGGGTCGCCCAGTCGCCGGGACTATTGCCGCATCTCGACCTGCTTTCCCAACTGGAGCTCCCCCTCCGCTTTCATGGAGTCGATTCCAAGGAACGGCGCATTCGCGCCGAGGCCATGGCGGACCGACTCGGTCTTCGCGATCGGCTCCAGCATCGTCCGGCCGAACTCTCCGGCGGCGAGGCCACCCGCACCGCGCTCGGACGAGCCCTGATCGGCCGACCCGGGTTGCTGCTTCTGGACGAGCCTTTCGCCCATCTGGATCCGCCCCTGCGACGCCAGTTGCGCGGACTGCTCCGCGAACTCCAGCGGGAACATCAGTTCACGATCATTCATGTCACGCATCACCCCGCCGAGATGCTGTCTGACGCCGATCAACTGACCTGTCTCCAGAACGGCCGCTGCGTCCAGTCCGGCACTCCCGATGATCTTTATCGGCTTCCGTCCACGCTCTGGCTGGCCGATCTGCTGGGGGAAGGACCGGTCTGGAGGTGTCCGATCCCCGAGTTTGAACTGCGCGGGGTCCGCCTGGCGGAGCCCGTGCCGGTGCCGGCGGACGCCCGGTGGCTGGGGCTGCGGCCGGAGT
>CAMCFL010000080.1 GCA_945873715.1 Akkermansia muciniphila | reverse complement strand
CGTTGTGGCAGTACCGGCAGTCCAGGTCCAATTGGTCCACGTGAATGGCATGCGAGAAGGCCACCGGCTGCTTGGGCTGGTAGCCGACCCTCGTGTACTTGGGCGTCACGAAATAGGTGATGCCGGCAAGCGCTGTCGCGCCCAGCACCGCCGCCGCCACGCCTGCCATTATCGGCAGTTGGTTCGTCCACTTCGGGAAGATATCCGACATGCTCAACCTTTCCGCAGAGTGTGGGGGGAACGTCGACCGTTCCCTCCGTAGCATTCGAGAAAGTAATCGATCTCGCACGCCACCGTCACACCATTAGTCAATCTTCAGTCCGCTCTCTATCTAGCAATCCCGCCGCCCATCGCAAGAGTCATCTCCTGTTCCGGACCGGATTCTGATTTGGGTGATCCACCGGATCAGGACCCGAAAGTCCATTTCAGGCAGCGGCTCACTTCGCGCACCGAAGACTCGTGAAAAAAATCACAAGCGACCCGGTTCACGCAAGCATCGGTTCATTCGCCCGCAGGGCAGATCGAATGAAACGTCGCTTCAAATTCACCACAAACCTTTCACCTTAAACGACTTCTAAAGTACGATCCGCAAAAGCTCCCAAAAAAGAATTCCTGATCGCCCTCCGTTCACCCACCGGAGAGGCACTCAACTCAGATGGCGACATCCGCCTTGATCGCCGGGTGAGGGTCGTACCCTTCCAGGACGAAATCCTCGTAGACGAATTCCGACAGTTCCCGCCGTTCCGGATTGAGCCGAAGCTGCGGAAGAGAACGGGGGTGGCGGGTGAGCTGCAACCGTGCCTGCTCGACGTGATTGGCATACACATGGACATCGCCCAGCGTGTGGATGAAATCCCCGGGCTTCAGACCGGTCACCTGCGCGACCATATGGGTCAGAAGCGCGTAGCTGGCGATGTTGAACGGCACTCCCAGAAAGAGATCGGCGCTGCGTTGGTACAGTTGGCAGCTCAATTCACCCTCGCTGACGTAGAACTGGAACGCCGTGTGACAGGGCGGAAGTGCCATGTCTCCGATTTCCGCCGGATTCCAGGCACTCACCAGCAGTCGACGGCTGTCCGGGTTCCTTCGAATCTCGTTCACCACCCACTCGATCTGATCCACACGCCGTCCGTCCGCACCGCGCCAGTCGCGCCACTGCGCACCATAAACCCGACCCAGGCTGCCGTCCGGCCTCGCCCACTCGTCCCAGATCGATACGCCATGGTCCTGAAGCCATCGAACGTTGGTGTCGCCGCGAAGAAACCAGAGCAATTCGTAGAAGATCGACTTGGTGTGGATCTTCTTGGTGGTGACCAGCGGGAACCCCTCCGAGAGTCGATAGCGGGACTGGGCACCAAACAGGCTGTAGGTGCCCGTTCCGGTTCGATCCGCCTTGAAACGTCCCTGTTCCAGAACCTGCCGAAGGAGTTCGTGATACTGTCGCATCGTCGCGGGCGGAGATTACAGCAAACCCTGCGGGGCGTGAGCTCAAAACCGACGCTATCTGTCCCCTGCCCTGTCATCCCGGTCAGACTTCGAACCAGGCAGGATCAAGGGCAACCCGCCCCCCCTTCTGCACGGCTTCATGCGCCTTGATCCCGATCACGGTGGCCTGCAATCCCGCTTTCCATCCCGCGTCCGGCGGCGTGCCGTCATTGATGTGATCCACGAACCGTCCGAGGGCGAACTGGAGAGGCGGTTCGGTCTGTGAAGCGGCTTCGGCAGGCTTCTTGCCCTGGGCCAGGATCTTGGTGGCATTGGCCACCAGTGCGATGCCGGAATCACTCTGGAAATCGTCCTTCCGGGCGTAGACCTCCCAACCCAGCAGCGGCGCGTCCGTTTCCTTGAACATCCAGGCCTTGTTGTCCCGGATCAGGACGGCGGCATCGGACCCGTAGAACACGTCGTGATCCCCCTCAAAGGAGTTGGCCAGAGTGGCGGTGAAGGTGTGTCGCAACCCCCCTGCAAATTCGAGCACGACGGTCACCGTGTCGGCCACTTCCCGATCATCCAGCCACTGCAGGATGCCGCCGAAACCATGCACGGCGACCGGAACCTGGTCTGCGTACCAGCAGGCGGTGTCGAGGTTGTGGATCCCGACCTCGCCGGGAAGGCCGATCGACGTATCGCGGTAGAGGCGCCAGTTAAGGGCCTTCTCGCGATCGCCATTCGGCGAAGCCCGACGCCAGCTCTGCTTCTTGTTGGCCTGGCCACGGGAGATGGCGATCCGGCCGATGGCACCCGTCCGGATGAACTTCAAGACGTGATGATTCTGGGGATTCTCGCGGGCTTGGAGGCCGGCCTGGAAGACCTGTCCTTTCGGGAGAGCCTTGGCCGAGGCGGCGATCGCACGGGCATCGTCCACCGTATGGGCCAGAGGAGCCTCCAGGTAGAGATGCTTCCCCGCCTTCATGGCGGCGAGGGCGATCTCCCGATGGAGATGGGTCGGAATGGCCACCACCACGGCCTGCACCTCGGGATTGGCCAGCAATTCCTGATAATCCGCGTGTTGCCGCGCATTCGGAGCCGCCTCGGCAGCCCGACGGAAGGCGGGCTTGTAATGGTCGCACAAGGCCGTCACCGGGGCATTCGGAAGCCTCGCCAGGGTCGTCAGGATCTCCCGGCCCTGACTCCCCAACCCGATGACACCGAACTTCACCGGAGGGCCGGGCGGCTTCTCCTTGTAGTTGGGATCCACCTTGGGTGGAGGAAGCACCTTGCCTTCGGCCGTGGCGGCGGCCTTGTCTGCCTCCTGAGCATTCACGGGAACCCCACCGAGAGCGGCCATGAACGCCGCGAGCGACCCCGCCTTCACGAAATGACGCCGGTTCAAGTCCGGCACCTGCGATGATTCGTCAGTCATGTGGAAGGCGTCACGATGAACTCGCGCGGAAAATCTGCCAAGCGGCGGCTTGAAAGATCAGCCCGTCGGCGTCTGCGGTGGTTCAGCACCTCGAGGCCCGGAACCAGCCGAATGGTAAGATGCGGGCACCAGGCGATCGACTGCTGAGCCTCCTCGTCATTGCGCTTTCGCCACCAGCTGGCAGGCGGTAGCGTTTGAGAAATTACGCGCATGCGTCCTACCACACACCTTTCGAAGCTGAATCTGGGCTGCGGGCTTAAGCCAATGGAGGACCACGTGAATCTCGACCTGATTGCCTCGGTGAACCCGGACGTGGTGCACGATCTGAACCGGTTCCCTTATCCATTCCCAGATAACAGGTTTGACGAGATCCGAGCCCTGGACGTCGTGGAACATGTCGCCGATCTGCCAGGGATGACGCGCGAGATCTGGCGTATCAGCCGATCCGGCGCCCGGATCGAGTTCACCACGCCCCACTTTTCCTGCGACAATTCCTACTGCGATCCGACACATGTGCGCCATCTGAGCTCAAGATCATTCGCCTACTTCGAGCGCGGACATCCATTCAGCTTCTACGGCAGCGACGGGTTCACGGTACTCAACTCCGAAATCCATTTCCGGCCAAGCCCCCTGAACAAGCTCATGTTCCGGCTCGCGCGCCGCTGGCCAGCTTGGTACGAGGAGCGTCTTGCCTGGACGTTTCCCGCATGGTTTCTCTGGTTCCGGCTTCGGGTCTGCAAATAGTTGGGCTCGCGGCGTAAGACACAGCGCTGGCCCAGTGCACCGGCGACTGGATCTTGGTCGTCGACGCGGACGAGAGAGCCAACCGCGGTCTTACGAAACTCGTCCCGAGGCCGATCCAAAGTGTGAAGCACTATTACCGCAGAATCACTCAAGCCAATCCCCGTTGCTCTCGCGATGTCCGAACCATCCGACTCGGGCAAAAATAGCTCTGAATCAATTGAGACCAGATCAACAGCCTCCAGGGGACCAACCCAAAAGAATGCCAAAATTGACGACGACTGGATTGCATTTCGCCCAATGCCGCATGATGTCTCCCAAGCGTTACCCGCAATTCGGCAGCTTCCATCGTGAGGGCCCGCGCCAGACTGCGTTCCTCTCGATCGCACAACCGGGCCATCCGCTCACATAATTCGGCGAGTCTCCTTGTTACTTCGGTCCATCGACTACTCAACCGGATCGGGTGCACCGTTTTGAGGTACAGGCAGCCAGTACAGGATGTCGCCCTCATGTCATGAAACAGGCATCCGCGGAGGATGAGTCCCCAATCCGCTACGATGTCCTCTGCCCGAGTCTCCTCCCAAACTTTGGCGGCGAAGGCTCGCTTGAACATGGCGGCACCGAAGAAGAGGCTCTTCCCTGAGATCAACCCGCGCACAATATCAGCGCGCCCAACTTCACCCCCTTCAAACGAAGGGGTCATTTTGAACACAAGAGTCCCGTCAAGACGAAAATCCTCCAGCGGACAAAACACGGCATCCACGGCGGGGAACCTCAGGAACGTCTCCAGATGACACGACACAAAGTTTGGAGAGAGGGAGTCGTCATCCCCCAAGAACACAAGGTACTCCCCCTTTGTCATCCGCACTGCGGTCGCCCAGTTCTCCCAACAACCAACATTGGTCGGTTGCGCGTGGATCCGGAGGCGCGGATCGTCAATTGCAGCCAGAACACCCAGAGTATTATCCGGACTGGCGTCGTCGGAAACAATCACCTCGAGATTTGAGTGGGTTTGCGCAAGAACACTTCTCACCGCTCGGGCCACCAAGTCCGCGCGACCGTAGGATGCGATTACAATGCTAACGAACGAGGGACCCGCTGATTGCTCCACGGCGTTCATTTTTGAAGAGTCGCGTCAGGTACCGCCATTCAAATCGGCAGCCAGACCGGGCGTGTCGAGATTCATTACGAGCATCGTTTCCGACACCCCAGGCAACTGCTGCCACGCCGCAATGCGAGCCACCATGGATCCCAAATTCTGATCCCCCCTCCCACGCCGGGCCTCTTTCGACCTCAACGAGTGCAGCCGAGTCCTTTGACGAGGAGGCGAGATGGAAAACTGTAGGGAGAACCGGCGAAGGTCCGTCCGCACTCCCCCACCTCCATCACCGCATGGCCCCCGGTTCTGCAGTCTTACACTTGCCCGTGGCGACTTGCGCGCCCCGTCCATGCGGACACCAGGACGCCGCCCCCCGGCGCTGGCCTACGGCAGACCCCGTACGGCCATCATGCTTGTCCGAAGGGTCGGTCCGGGTGAGCCTCCTCCTAATGGACGCATCCTTGTCCGATTGTGCATTGATCCCCCTTCCTCGCATCGCGGATGCGCGTGGATCGCTCTGCTTTGCCGAAGGTGGCAATCACGTCCCGTTCCATATCGCTCGAATGTTCTACATGTACGGCATGTCACGGAACACGGTGCGTGGAGGGCATGCGCACCGCGAGTGCGCCCAATTCCTGATCGCGCAGGAGGGTGAGTTTGAAATCACCCTGCATGACGGAACCTCCGAACGGACTTTGCTCCTGACTCAACCCGACCAGGGACTCCACATCCCCCCCGGAATCTGGGTCAAACTGCGATCGCTCACAGACCGAGCGGTTGTCACGGCCCTCGCGAGCGCACCCTACGTCGAGTCCGACTACCTTCGCGATTTCGACGCATTCATCGCCTGGAGACGGGAACAACCGACTCATCCGCCTCTCACGGCCCAATCGATCCTCCTACGGCCGTACGAGACGTCCGACGCCCCGGCCTTCTCCCGGTCGGCCATCGAGTCGGCCCCGGTGGCGGGGCGTTGGCTCAATTGGTGCACTCCTGACTACGATGAAGCGCGGGCAGCACGCTACATCAGCGATGCAGAGGCCGATCGTCTCTGCAAGAGAGCCTACTCATTTGGAATCTTTCAAACGGGTGCCGAAGGCGCCCACCTCGGTGGAGTCGCACTCAATCGGATCGATTGGTCCGCACGCTGCGCCAACCTGGGCTACTGGCTCGCGACCCGCGCGTCGGGTCAGGGGCTCGGTTCCCAAGCCGCTGCCCTGGCGTGCCGTTTTGGCTTCGAGCAACTCGGACTCGCACGAATCGAAATCCTGATTGAGGTCGGCAACAACCCAAGCCGCGCGGTCGCCCTGCGGATTGGAGCCTCCTCGGAAGGGATCCTTCGCAGGCGGCTTCCCCGCGGGAAGAGCGGTGCAGACGCCGAACTCTTCAGCCTACTCCCTGGTGAGCTGAAATCGCCCGCGACCCCAACGGATCCATGACGACCCGGATCTTCCTGCGACTCGACTTTGAGGTTGCCCGCCTGCGGCACTTTTGCCGTCGGAGCCTACTCAAACTCCGTCTGTCCCGCCTCCGACTCCTGAGAAAGGTCGAAGTCTCGCAACCTTGTCGTCTGGATGCGCCGCTGATCGCCGACGGCTGGGGCGTGGTGACCCTGGCAAGCCACGTTGGCATCGGCTACCGCCTCGCGCCCTGCACCGGTTCCGGCGAAATCCGACTTCAAGCCCGCTATCCGGCGTCGCGCGTCAGCCTTGGCTAGATACCCACCCCCCCATGGTCCCATTCCTGAATCTCAAAGAGATCACCGCCCGTCATCGTTCCGAACTGCTGGAGGCGGCGGCCCGGGTGATTGACTCCGGCTGGTTCATCCACGGGCGCGAGCACGAGGCCTTCGAACAGGAATTCGCCGCCTTCCACGGCCCTTGCCAGGCGATCGGGGTCGCCAATGGCCTTGATGCGCTGACCCTGGTCCTGCGGGCCTGGATCCAGGCGGGCATCCTGCACGAAGGCGACGAGGTGATCGTGCCCGCCAACACGTACATCGCTTCGGTTTTGGCCATCACCGAAAACCGACTGGTGCCGGTCCTCGTCGAACCCGACGACCGGACGTTCAACCTCGACCCCAGCCGCCTGGCGGACTCCCTGACGCCCCGGACCCGGGTGATTCTCCCGGTCCACCTTTACGGTCAGGCGGCGGACATGCCGGCCCTCTGCGCCTTCGCCGAGAAGCATCGATTGCTGGTGCTCGAGGACTGCGCTCAGGCCCATGGGGCGCTCATCGACGGGAAGCGGGTCGGGATGTGGGGCGATGCCGCCGGATTCAGCTTTTACCCGGGGAAGAACCTCGGAGCGCTGGGAGATGGCGGTGCCATCGTCACGCGGGACCCGATCCTGGCCGAGCATCTCCGGGCCCTGCGGAACTACGGCTCTCACCTCAAATACCAGAACCGTTACCAAGGACCCAACTCGCGCCTCGATGAGCTCCAGTGCGCCCTGCTCCGGGTAAAGCTCACGCACCTCGACGAAGACAACCAAAGGCGTCGCGCCATTGCCCTCCGGTATCGCACCGGGATCCGCAATCCGGCCGTCCGCCTGCCCCAGGTCGCCCGCGACGAAGCCAGTCACGTCTGGCACCTGTTCGTGGTCCGGGTGGACTCAAGGGAAGCCTTCGTCCAGCACTTGCAGGCCGCCGGAATCCAGACGGTCGTGCATTACCCCATCCCGCCCCACCAACAGGAATGCTACCCCGCGCTACATTCCCTGGATTTGCCCCTGACCAGCGCGATCCACCGTGAGGTGGTCAGCCTGCCCATCAGCCCGGTGCTGTCAGACGCCGATGTCGACGCGGTGATCGCCGCCGTCAACGCCTACGCGGGCTGAGCGATTTCGGATCGCAAGATCGCGGCTACCTGGAGGAGATCGGGTATGGACCGCCAATCCGCGGCCCGCAATGCTCTCGGGCATTCCTCATGCAGCGGGCCACTCCCATATCAGGGTCGGGCGTCCGGACCTCCATGCCGCCGGTTGCCCGGGCCCTCGCCCTCGTGGGGGCGCTCTGTCTCCCGGCGATTTCGCTCGGCGCCGCGGAACCCTCCGCACGGCCCGCGACCAACCACTGGGCCTTTCAGCCCCTGCTCCAATCCCGGGTCATCCTTCCCACGGCGACCCACGCCGGCGTCAACCGCGTCGATGCCTTCATCGAGTTGGGACTGCGTCGTGCGGAACTCGACCTCGCAGCCGAAGCCGATCGCGCCACGCTCACGCGTCGGGTTGCTTTCCTTCTCACCGGCCTGCCGCCCATGCTGGACGAGATCGACGCCTTCGAATCGGACCGATCGCCGACGGCATACGAACAGATGGTCGAACGGTATCTGGCCTCGCCCCGCTACGGCGAACGCTGGGGGAAACACTGGCTCGACGCCGCCGGGTACGCCGATTCCAATGGGTACTTCAACGCCGACTCCGATCGTCCCCTCGCCTTCCGGTATCGGGATTACGTCATCCGTGCCCTGAACCGCGACCAACCCTTCGACCAATTCCTGCGCGAACAACTCGCCGGAGACGAACTGTCCGGCTGGAAACCCGGCCAACCGGCCACCCCGGACATCGTCGAACTGCTCGAAGCCACCCACTTTCTCCGCAACGGACAGGATGGCTCCGGCGAAAGCGACGGGAATCCCGACGAAGTCCGCACCGACCGTTACTACGCCCTCGAATCGGCGATGCAGATCATCGGATCGTCGCTCCTCGGCCTGACGGTCCAGTGTGCGAAATGCCACGATCACAAATTCGAACCGATCACCCAGCGCGATTACTACGCCTTCCAGGCGTTCCTGTATCCCGCCTTCCACATCGAGAAATGGACCAAGCCCAACGATCGGATCGCCAAGGCGCCACTTCCCGGTGAACTGGAATCGTGGAAAGCCACCGAGCAACGCCTGGACGGCGAACTCGCCGCGGTCCGGTCTGAGTTCCAGCAATGGTCCGCCGCCCATCGTCCGCCCGGCCGCGTCCTGTTTGCCGATTCCTTTGATGCCGCGAAGCTCGCGGGCAACTGGTCCAATACCGCCCCCGGCGATCAACGCCCCGGAGGAACCCCTCCCGTCGCCATCGATTCCGAGCAGGCTCCGGGAGCCTACCTCCGCGAGGGAGCGCTCCGCCTCGTCGAGGGCGGAGGCGGAGGTGACCGCTGGCTGTGCACCACCCAGGCCTTCGACTGGCGTCCGGCCATCAATGGAGCGTGGATCCAGGCCACCTTCGATCTGTTGGATGATCGCCTCAGTGCCGAGGGCAAACGCTCCGAGCGGATCGGTTACTTCATCGCCGCCCACGATTTCGACGACGACTCCAACACCATTGGCGGAAACCTCCTGATCGACGGAAACCCGACCGGACCCTCGGTGGTCGAAGTGGATTATCCCGGCAAGGACTCGTCGCGTCCGGGACGGATCGGCACGATCGGTTATCGCCCCGGCCGCAACTACGGGGTGCGGGTCACCCGGGTTGCGGCGAACGAGTTCCAACTCGAACATCTCGTCGATGGCACGGTCGACGGTCCGCCCCTCAAACTCGGGGCCGCGGATCTTCCACCGGGCGCCTTCGCCTTCGAGTATTGCTGCGGCCGGAGCTTCGTCGTCGACAACGTCCGGGTCGAGGGCTCCGACGATTCCAATCCGGCCTGGGCGAAGCTCAGTGCCGAATTCG
>CAMCFL010000079.1 GCA_945873715.1 Akkermansia muciniphila | reverse complement strand
CTGCCCCGTTTGGGTGAAGGTTCGCGTTGCGGTCGCAAGACGCGCGCGTGACAGCGGGCTGGATCGTCCTTAAGAGTGATGCGCTCCAAATGCTTCATGGCCGACGATAAAATGCAGCTTCAGCGATGGGAGCTGAAGTACGTGATCCCCGAGGAAACCGCACTGGCGGTGCGGGAGTACGTCCGTGCCTATCTGGAGATCGACGAGTACGGCGCAGGCCGTCCGAACCTCTCCTACACCATCCGCAATCTCTACCTGGATTCGGATGACCTCGCCATTTACTGGGGCACGATCAACGGCGACAAGAACCGCTACAAACTGCGGTTGCGGTTCTACGAGGACAACCCCAAGGCCCCCATCTTTTTCGAGGTCAAACGTCGGATGAATGACGCGATCATCAAGCAGCGCGGCGGGGTCAAGCGTCACGCGGTGGAATCCGTGCTGGCGGGGCAGTTTCCAGGGCCGGACGATCTGGTGTCGGGAGATGCGCGGCAGTTGGTGGCCATCCAGAGGTTTGTCGAATTGATGATCCGGGACGGCGCTGCAGCCACGGCGCACGTGACCTACGAGCGAGAGGCCTGGATCAGCCCGGTGGACAACGCGGTCCGGGTCACGCTGGACCGGAACGTCTTCATCTCGCCGGAGTTCACGACCCGATTCACGTCGGCAATGGACGAGCCGTTCTGTGTGTTTGGGAAGCGGGTGATCCTGGAACTGAAGTTTACCGGTCGTTTCCCGGGGTGGTTCAAGGATCTCGTTCGGGTGTTCAACCTTCGGCAGGGTTCGGCATCAAAGTATGCGGATGGCATCGCCAACATGGGCGAGATGTATTTCTATCGGTCGGGGCTTCGGATGCCGGACGGTCAGGACCGGGTGGCGTCGGAGGCAAACAGACGGGCGCGGCAAGAGCGACTGGGTGGGTTGCTGGCGGATGCCTGACGGGGAGATTTGCGAATGGAATGGATGCTGAGAGGAGATTTTGGTTCGGCTCCCGACGACCTCGTGGGGATGCTGCTGGGCCTGTTGGTGGCGTTCTGTTGCGGCCATGTGGTGGCGTGGATCTACATGATCTGCCATTCGGGGCTCAGCTACTCCCGTTCCTTCGTCAATTCCTTGCTGGTCCTGTGCCTGATCGTGGCCCTGGTCATGATGGTCATGGCCAACAACGTCCTGATCGCCTTCGGCCTGATGGCGGTCTTCGCGATTGTCCGGTTCCGCAACGTGCTTCGTGACACGCTCGATACCGCCTACATCCTCGCCAGCATCACGGTGGGAATGGCGGCCGGGACCAAGAAATTCAGCACGGCGGTGATCGGTACCGGTCTCTTCGCGGTGGTGATGCTCTACCTGCACTGGACCCAGTTCGGCAGCCGTCATCGCTACGACCTCATCCTCAATCTGCATTGGGGAAGGCCGCTGGTTGAACTGGCTGACCTCCGCCTGCTGCTCGAGCGCCATGCCCGCCGGGCGGCCATTGCCAGCCAACGCTCGGCGCAGGGCTACGACGGGGCCGATGTTTCCTACCGATTGCTGCTGCGGGATTCCGGGCGCACCGACGAATTGATTACCGAGCTCAAGGCCTTTCCGGGTGTTTCCCGGGTGACCAGCCTGAAGGCCGAGGACGAATCCGAGGTTTGAATCGATGGAAAAGCTTCCCCTCATCCCCAGTCCACCCGGTACCGCCTTCCGCGAGTTCCGGGTCGGGGTGCTTCCCTACCTGGCCTTCCTCCTTGCGGTGGCCCTGACGGCGTTTGCCTGGCGCAATTATGTCGGTCCCTCCGCCCTCATGGGAGAGGTGGAGATGGTTCGGACCATCGTCAGTGCCTCGCAACCCTCCCGCCTGACCCTGCTCAGGGTGGCCACATTGGACCGGGTCACCTCCGGGCAACCGGTGGCAGAGTTGGTGGCGGCTGATCCGCGTTACCTCGAAGCGCAGGCGGCCCTGTCACGTGCCCGCTTGGAGTTCGTCCGGGTCACGGTTGAGCCCAAGATCCGGCGCGAGAACAACCAGATCAATTTCACCCAACTCCGCTTCGACTGGCTGCGGGCACGCGTGGAGTTGGCGACTTTCCGGGCCCAGCTCGCGTTTGCAGAGTCGGAGGCGGACCGGGTCACCCGCCTGTCCCGGATCACCAACGGGACTCCTTTCGTCAGTGTCCGGGACCTTCAATTGGCGCAGCGGGATCTCGATTCCCTCCGGACGCAGATCCTTGAGCAGGGGAGGCTCGTAGATGAAATCTCCTCGACCATCGACAAGCTGGCCCCCGACGACAAGAAGCTCGACGATGACATGCCGGCGTCCATCCGGGCGGCACTCGCCGTCGAGCAGAAGGTACTGGAATCCATCGAAGCCCAGCTCAATCCCACGGTGCTCCTCGCTCCGATCGATGGATTTGTTAGCATGGTGCACCGCCGGGCGGGTGAGTCGGTCCTGCCAGGTGAACCCATCCTCACCATCAGCGGAACCCGTGCGGAAAAGATCGTGGCCTTCCTCCGGCAGCCGGTGCGATTGGAAGCCCGGGTGGGCATGGCGGTTGAGATCCGGTCCCGTTCGCATCACCGCGGGAGCGCGATGGGGCAAGTCCTCCAGGTGGGCGGTCAGATGGAGGCGATCCTGCCGGAGTTGATGCCGATGCGCCCCGGGGGCACCTCCGTCGTGGAGTATGGCCTTCCAATCCTCGTCAGTGTGCCGCCCGAGTTGGGCCTGATACCCGGAGAGATCGTCGATCTGCGTCCCGGGGAGTGATATCCTCTGCCGCGTTTTGGGAGGGACGGGGCTTTGGAAGGACGAGGATCGCGAGACCCCGCCAAGAGTCATCTCCTTGCCTCGGTCACCCGAATTGCGCTAAGTCCTTGTCCACCTCAAATGCAATCGCAAGCCGCAGTCTCGCCGCCGCCCCGGATCGGGATTCCTTCCATTCCTGACATCCAGTCTCGATGAGCAGGGATCCCGGCGGCGGAGCCATGGAGCGGGAGTCGGTGAGGGATGGACGGATCCTGTTTGTTGCTGCCAACGCGGACTCCTGGGGGGGCAGCGAGGAGTTGTGGGCGGGTGCGGCGGTGAAGTTGTGTGGCAGCGGTGCCGAGGTGACGGCGACGCGCAAAGACCAACTGCGCGGATGCGTCCGACACCCCAAGTGGGCGCATTTGGAAGAGCGCGGGGTCCGCTTGCGGAATGTGCAGCCCTTGGGTTGGCAGAATCTGGCAGCCCATGCAGCCCAGTTCTGCCTGCCCTGGAACCGAAGGATCAAGCGGTTTGCCTCGGACTGGTTTTTCGCCAGAAACCTCCGGCGATTGTTGTCTGACAGCGAGTTGGTGGTGATCAGTCAGGGCTGCATGTTTGATGGAATCCAGGAGTACGACTTCCCGGGTGATTGCCGTGCGGCGGGCAAGCCGTACGTCTTGATCTGTCAGAAATCCTCCGACCTCTACTGGCCTTGGGATCCTTCGCGTCAGCGCGTTCAGGCGGCGTTCCAGCATGCCGAGCGGGTCTACTTCGTTTCGCATCACAATCGCTTGCTGACGGAAGAGCAGTTGGGGATGTCGCTGCCGCAGGCGGAGGTCGTTTTCAATCCCTTCATGGTCAGCGCCGAAGCCCCTCTTGATTGGCCGGCATCCGATGGCTCCCCCTGGCGGCTCGCCTGTGTCGCCCGGCTGTATCCGTCCGAGAAAGGGCAGGATCTGCTGTTGCGGGTCCTCTCCCGACCCAAATGGCGGGCAAGGGATCTGGACGTGAACTTCTTTGGCTCCGGCGTTTATCGGAAGGGGTTGGAGGAGATGGCGAGATTCCTCCGGTTGGAGCGGGTTCGGTTTTGTGGTTTTGCCACCGATATCAAGCAGGTCTGGCGTGAGCACCAAGGGTTGGTGCTGCCTTCGAGGGCGGAGGGACTCCCGCTGGCACTGGTGGAGGCGATGATGTGCGGGCGGTTCGGGATCGTCGGTGACGCCGGGGGCTCCGGCGAAGTCTTCACGGACGACGTCACGGGATTCCTCTCGAAGGCCCCTACGGAAGACTCACTGGACGACGCCATGGAACGCGCGTGGATGCGTCGAGCGGAGTGGAAACAGATCGGATTGCTGGCTTCGAAGGCCATCCGGCGCTCCGTCCCCGGTGACCCCTGTGGAGAGTTCGCCGCCCGGTTGGAGAATGTGGTGGCCGCGCAACGGGCCCGGGTCCACTCGGGTGCCGGCAGCTTGCGCCCGGTCTCCGCAGATCCTTCACAGGCATCCTCCTGAATCCGCGATGAAATCTCGTCCGGCAACCAACGAAGGACCGGTGTTGTCGGCGCCGGCGCCGAGACTCTGGGTGCAGGTGACCCGGGTCTCCCGCGCCAGCGATTGGTGGGAACACAAGGTTCCGTGCGTGTTGGCGGTGGTCTATGCCACGGCCTACCGGCACTCGATGTCCTTGGTGGATCTCGTCCCCCTGATCGCGGGAGTGATGTTTGCGCTCGTCGCCGCTGCAACGTATGTGAGCGTGATCAATGATCTGACGGATGAAACGGATGACCTGCGGGCGGGCAAGGCCAACCGACTTGCCGGGCGTTCCCGAGGAGTGAAGGGGATGGCACTGGGACTCTGTCTGGCGCTTGGATGCGTCTCGATCTGGCTTCTGCGGACGCACCCCACCGCGCTGTGGCTTTACCTGGGCAACTGGTTGGCTTTCACTTTGTACTCGGTGCGGCCGTTCCGGCTGAAGTACCGGGGGATTGCCGGCGTGCTGGCCGACGCTTCCGGAGGACAGTGTCTGCCTGCCTTGTGGGCTACGTTCTGGGTGGCTGACACCGTCGGGCAACCGTGGCCCGCCTTCTGGTTGCCGTTGGCCCTGTGGTCGCTGGCGCTGGGGTTGCGCAGCATCCTGCTGCACCAGATGACCGACCTGGAGGAGGACCGGATCGTCGGGGGTCGGACGCTGGCGGTACGATGGGGACCGAGCCGGATTCGGAAGCTGGTCGCATTGGGGACCCTTCCACTTGAACTGACTGCCCTCGGATTCCTGCTCCACCAGACCGGGGCTCGATGGGCCTGGCCGCTTTTGCTGATGGAAGGTGGATTCGTGTGGCTCCGGTATCGCCTCGACGGATTGCGACCGTTTGTGGTCCATCCGGAAGCCCGCGGTTCGGCGCTGTTGTACGAATACCATCAGGTGCTGTTCCCGCTGACCTTCATCCTCGCCCTGGCGGGCCGCGATCCTCTGGCCCTTCTGCTGATTCCGATGCATGTGCTGCTTTTTCCCCGCTGTGCACGCCGTCGCTGGGACGAGGTCTGGGGTTGGAGTTGCCGGATCCTCGGAGCCATTCACCGACGGTCGTTGGCGGGGAATCGGGCATGATGGAGTTGGCTATGACGAACTTGTTTCATCCGGTCCGGGGCACGGTATCAGCGTTGATGCGCCGGTCGTCGTGGTTTCGCGACACGGCGCTGGGTTGGACCAACGCCGTGCACCGACGGGTTCCCGTCTGGGACAGTCCTGCGAACGCTTCCCGATTGGGAGAGGCCGGCAGCCGTCGCCTGTTGCAGCAATGCTTCCGTCGGAAACCGCGGGGGGGCGATCCCGTCCCGGGACTGATTCCTTACTCACTTCAGGGCGCGAGCTCGTACGCGAACCCTTACCCGGCCTACGCGGCCCTACGGGAGCACGCGCCGGTCTGTTTTGATCCGGTGGGAAGTTGTTGGCTGGTGATGAGGCATGATCTGGTCACGGCGGCCCTGCGCCGACCTGAGGCGTTCAGCGATGAATACTCGGCGGCCTTTGACCCGTTTCTGGCGGGCTCGTCTCCGTCCCAACACGTGCTGTTTCGCCAGGCGGTCTCACCGGTCTTCTCCTCGTTTGAACCTGCCGCCATCGAGGCCTTCGCCCGAGCCTGGATGGAAGGATTCCTGAGCCGGACGCGGGCTTCGGGAAGGTTCGAAGTCGTTCGGGACCTGTCCGTGCCGTTGCCCCGAGCCTTCACGGCGCACTTGCTGGGGTTGACGGAGGCGGAAACCGCCTCGGTCGTGCGCGCGCTTTCCCCGAACCGGACGGAGATGACGGCGGTTCTGGAAGCGGTTGGCAAGGTTCTCTCTGCCGTGCTGGACGACATCGAGAAGCAACCGCGTCCCGGATTGTGCAGCCAGTGGATCCATGCGCCGGAGGCGGAGCGCCTGCCGCGGTTGGCCATCCTTCATCTGGTTCGTCATCTCTGGTTCGCTGGAACCGCGACCCTCAGCATGCTGATTCCGTCCGCCTTGGTGCTGGGCTTCCGCAATCCGGAAGCGATGGCTGCCGTGCGCAGCAACCCGTCCCGGATGCCGTCCTTCCTGTCCGAGGTCCTCCGTCTTGAGTCTCCGACCCAATGGGTGCCACGGAAGGCGGTGGCGGCGATCAAACTCGACGGTGTACCGATTCCAGCGGGAGCGCTGGTCAAGTTTCATCTCGCCTCGGCGAACCGGGATCCGGCGCGGTTTCCCGATCCCGATGTCCTTCGACTCGAGCGTCCACCCCACGCCCACCTGGCATTCGGGGTGGGTGGGCATTTCTGCCTGGGGGCGGCCATCGCCCGAACCCTGGCGTCGGTAGCGCTCGAAGGGGTCCTGACGGCGTTCCCCCGGTTGAAGTGGATGGAGGATCCCAACGCCCTGACCTACGAGTCGAGTGAGCTCTTTCGTGCCTTGCGCCGAGTTCCACTGGAGGTGGGATGAACACGGCCCAGAGACAACGGGTCGATCGCGCCATCGCTCTCGGGGTGGACTTCCTGCGACGCAGCCAACTCGCCCATGGGGAGCTCCGCTGCTGGGTCTCGACGGATCCCACCTTCCGGACCTCCTGCCAGTTTGACAGCTCGGTCTTCGCTGCGGCTCAGGTGGGACACTCCTTGCGCTGGGTCCCGGCGCAAGGGGCGCAGGAGGTGGTGCGGGGAGTGGAGAGATTTCTGTTCAGCCAGATGGGAGCGGGGGGGCTCTGGCGGTTCTGGTCTCGGGGTCACGCCGGTCACCTGAACATTCCGCCGGATGTCGACGACACGGCGTGCATCTCCGAAGTGCTTCGAGCGGGAGGCATCGCCTTTCCCGACAATGTTCCCGCCATTCTCGGGAACCGGGATTCCGAAGGCAGGTTCTACACCTGGATCGTCCCGCGGTCCCGCCACCTCCGGTGGCCACGTGCGTGGCCCGCCTTGGCTCGGGTCGTCCGGCATCGGGGTCGGGTGAAGGAGTTTTTCCGCAGCGGACATGCGCGGGTGCCGGACGTGGACGGAGTCGTGAATGCCAACGTGCTCCTGTATCTGGGGGAGGGACCGGCCACGAGGGGGGCCGTGGACTATCTGAAAACCATCCTTCGCCGGCGGGAAGAGGCGAGCTGCGACCGCTGGTATCGCAGTCGGTTTGCCGTGTACTACGCGGTGGCGCGGTGCGTGGCGGCAGGAGTCCGCGGGTTGGCGGGAGAGTCGGTGGAACTGGTGGATCGGCTGCGCGGAGCCGAATCCCCCGAGGGCCGATTTGGGGAGGGGGTGTGCGACAACGCGCTGGCGGTCGCGAGCCTGCAGATGCTCGGAGCGTCATCGCCGGAGGTCGGGCGAGGCGTGCAATACCTCCTTGAACAGCAAGCGACCAACGGAAGTTGGCCCGCTGAGCGGGTCTATCACGACGGAGGCCCAAACGAAGAGTTCGGCTGGGGATCTGAGGAGATCACCACCGGCTACTGCCTGGAGGCACTGAGCCGGACCTCCCGATAGGAGCGGGGGTGTCGGCGGCCCGCCGGTACAGCGGGCCTGAGTTGGGCCGGCTCCCATTCACTGGAACGGGCGGGCCGTCCATTCCCCCGGCCGAGTGCAGTTGGGCCGGGTGGCAAAGGGCTCAACGGGCGATCTCAAAGACCAGGTCGTACTCGTCCGAACCGGTCCGGTTTTTTCCGGTGGGGCGCGGCTTGCCGTCGTTGTCCTTTCGGTCCGGTCCGATGGAATGGATCCGGTAACCGTTCGCGAGGACGGTGTAACGCAGGGGCTTTCCATCGAAGGGATCCACGGGGATTTCCGAGAGGAGAGCCGGGACCAGGGTGGTGAGATCGGCGGGCGGTTGCTCCTGATGCTGACGACGGTGACGTTCGACGGCGAGGGTCGTCAGGAGCATGCGCAGATGGGCCTGATCCTCGGCGTTGCGGGTGGCGGACGTGGTAATTGCCGGAAGCAGCATCTGGCTGAAGAGCCGGAGCCGGAACGGGAACTGCATCTGCCCCAATTCCTGTTGGAGCCGATCCGCGGTGTCCAGTGACGCCGGGAAGGGTCGAGTGGTGGAATCGATGAAATCGCCCATGAAGCGCAGGTAAAAGGCCTCGTCCGCCGCCGCAAGTCCGGAGGCGCGATAGAGTCCGATGCCGAAGCTGGCCCCCACGCTGGATCCCCCGGGAGGACCGCCCGGTCCGGCCAGGAGCGGTCCGGCCAGCAGGGAGGGAGAGCCGGTAAACGCGCTCAGACCGCAGGCGAACTCTCCGACCAGCGCCCGCTCGAGAACGTTGGTCGAAGCGATGGCCTGGATCTGGGTTGCGTAAGCCACCAGTTGGGCATCGGAGAAGCGGACCCGGGCGATGCAATCCCGGCTGGCCCTCAGGCCGATCTGGTCGGCGGCGAAGCCCACCAGGCCGGAGATGAGCAGGGGTTCAGAGAGAATCGATTGCCGGACGCGCAGGAGGTCCTGCAGGGCTTCCATCGCTTCGGCGGATTTTCCTTCCTCCGCGGCAACGACCGATCGGATGGCGCAGGCCTGGGCGAGTTGCTTGATCTGGCTGAGGGCCGGCAGCAGCGTGTTGAACCCCTGGTTCAGGTTGATCGGAGTGCGCGAGCGGGTGCGATTCCGGGCTTCCGCGAGGATGGTCCACACCTCGGCATTGGCATCCACCACCGCTTTCCACCGGGCCAACACAGCGGGGTCGACCGGTGGCGCAGGGAGCGGTTCGGACGAGGTCGCTCCGAGGTAGGGCAGGCCGTGGTTGGTCTTGCCGGTTGGCAATCTCAACGCGCCGGCGGCCCGCAGGACGGGACCGGAAAGATTCTCTGCTGGGGGAACCGCGGCATACCATCGGTCGAGTTCGGCCGGAGTGGTGGGATACCCGGCAGCCCGAAGGCGATCCAGTACCCGATTGCCCCGGCTGGCGTTGAACCAGTGCCAGAGGGCCAGCGCTCCGATCACGAGCAGTACGAGGTAACGCTTTCGCCAGAGGCGTCGTGGGCCGGGGGCAGGGACGGTGGGGGACATCGGAGTGATTCGACGCGGATCTCGCCGATGCGTCACGGCGGAAGTGAGGGACCTGGGGCCGCGGCCGTCCCCGGCCGCTCGGGGGGCAGGGAGGAGGAAGGCGGGCGAGGACGCCCAATGCCACTAGGATTCGGGTTGCAGGTTGCGCTTCGCCAGCGTTTCTCGGGCCTTTTGGCGTGATCCCCTCATTGGTGGAAATGATCTGGGCCGCTGGCGGATCATTCTTG